>DAOUYX010000164.1 GCA_030665925.1 Methanosarcinales archaeon
CGTTTCAACGTCAAGCCCAAAAAGATATAGAGCACGAAAAGGGTGGAATAGACGATAAATATCCATTTTAAACCGTATCTGCCCAGAATTGCAAATATCATTGCGGACTGAGCCATGCAGGGCACCGAAATTGCCATGAGCGTCATCGCGATGAATCGCTGCTTCTTCGTCTCCAATATGCGCGTGGCTAACGCACCGGGGACGTTGCAGCCGCAGCCCAATATCGTCGGCACGATCGCCGAGCCGTGCAATCCGAGTTTGTGCAATCCAGTATCAACGAGAATGGCAAGTCGTGGTAAATAGCCCAGGTCTTCAAGCAGACTGAGCATGAAATAAAAGGTGACGATAAACGGTAAAACCATGCCAAAAGGGACGTATAAGCCGGTCGTCAGGATGCCCAGCGATTGCTCTAAATCCAAGGATTCTATGGTGGACGACCCTATCAATATGTCGTGGAGCAGTCCGCTCGGCGCAAATGAATTTACAACGCCTACAATCCACGGTCCATAGTAGTTACAGAAGATTGGATCCATCAGATATTCAATTATTGCATTCCCAATCTTGATTATGAAGAGGAACATGAAGAGTATCACGAGTATCGCAACGGGAATGCCAGTTACGGGCTTCACCGTGGCATCTGCTATACGTTCCCCAATCGTGTGATGGCGGTGATGCACCACTTGAACGTCCCGGATGATTTCACCGACTTTCAACCACCGTGCTTTTTCAGACATCGGCTCGATCGTTTTTGACGGCTCCGCACTATGCGCCTTTGATGCTAGTTCCTTTATTCCCTCCCCGGTTATAGCACACGTCGGGACGACCGGCACACCGAGCAGCGTCTCTAATTTAGCCACGTCTATATCAATGCCGAGATGCTTCGTATCGTCCCACAGGTTCAAAGCAACGATACATGGCTTCTTCATCTCCAGAATTTCTAAGGTCAGGTAAAGATTTCGCTCCAAATGCGTTGCATCAACCACGTTTATGACGATGTCGCCCTCGTGAAGCATAGTCCGAGCCACTTCCTCGGCTTTTGAGGTCGCTTCTAAGGAATACGTACCTGGAACGTCAATCAACTCGAACTTCTCGCCTTCAATGGTTGTAGTACCCTTAGTAAAATCCACCGTCGTGCCGGGATAATTCGACGAAATTACGTTCACACCGGTCAGGCGCGAGAAAATGACACTCTTGCCAACGTTTGGGCAGCCTGTTAGTGCTATCTTCTTCATTGCACATAAAGTATAACTGCCGTCTATTTAAGCAGACACGGATTTACACTGATTTACGCGGATTTAAATTTTTATCATCTGTGTTAATCTGTGTCAACAATTTATTTTTTTCATAGTTTCCGGATTAAAATGTGCCGCGCCATCCCTCTCCCAATGGCTATCTGTGTGCCTTCAACGTCTATGACGAACGGGCCTCGCGCGGGTTGTGTCGCTATTATTTTGACGATTTTGCCTTCCATGAGCCCCATCGTCCTGAAGTGATGTTGTCTTCCACTGCCATGTCCCAACGCAACAATCTTCGCTCGTTCACCAGGTAACAGCGTGGTAAGGGGAACTCCTCGCCCATCTGGGTTCACATCTCTCATCAGTTTCTCCACGGTATGTATTTATTAGATAGACATCTCTCTTTTTCTTTTACTCTATTATTTTATTTTGCGTTTTGCAGTGCAGCACTACTTGTAGTTGAGCGTCCTTCCGGTATTTTAAGCTGCTAACCCACCGACACAGAACGCCAGAGCCGCAATGAGCCCGTACCTTGCGAATATAAGCGCCATTCCTATTATCAACGGAAGCGCAACTACCGTTCCAACTACCGCTACTTTGACTAGATTTACATGACTTGCGTCTGAAATGACCTTTGTCATTCCCGCCATCCTCGGACATAGGATAAACAATGCAAAAGCAGCCGATGCGATTAATAGTTCTTTCAATTTTTCATTTCACCTCCTTCTTTCTTTTTTTATTCGGTTTATTATCCATATTATCCTTTTCCACCAAACGATTCCCGCTCGCACAAAAATATCTTAACAAAATCTATCAGCCCGTACGCTTCTTTAACGATATGAAAACCATGCTCTCGCAGCAATTCCTCAATATCCCGTTTCGCAAAATCCCTGTAATATTCGCTCTCGTAAAGTGATGTAAAAGACACGTGCAGCCATCTATGCAATCTGTTCTTCGGAATGTGATAGTCAACGACGATTATTTTCTTGCTAACTCTTCTCATTTCGTCCAATACATGGCGTCTTACCTCATGTGGCATATCATGCAGTCCAAAAGAAATACACGCGAAGTCGAAATAATCTGGTTCAAATGGTATTTTCGTTGCATCTGCCACCACAAACTGCACGTTTTCAAATTTATTCTTCTTCTCGGCTATCTTCAACATCTCTCTCGTCAGGTCTAGCCCAACGACTTCATAATTCCTTCTCGCAAACGCAAAAGCCTGTGTCCCAGTTCCAGTGCAGACGTCCAATATTTTTATTTTATCCTCCGCGTCTATCAGGTCTGCAACCTTCTCCCTTATGCCGGTTAAAGGCAAAGCAATAAAATTATAGAACCGCGCCCATTTCCCAAACCATCCTCTTGTGTATTGGTAGTAATCCATTCTACTGTATTCTTTTTAGGTTATTCTAACTATAGCTGATATAGGTTCTTATTTCTCCCAGCCATCAAAAAATAAGGTGGCATTAAATTACAAATTCTTCCCAAAATCCCTGTTGTTTTCTCTTTTATACTTTTGTCCACATGATAGATCCTACACCCGTTTTTCTCCATTAAATCCGACAAATGTTCACTATTAATCTTTGGATTGCTTTTTACGGATTCTTTAATTGCATTCCAGGCGCTTCTATGCTTCTTACTTCTTTCTCTCGTTAGGAAATTTAACATCTTACAGACATGATATTTTATCTTCCAACGCGGTCCTGATTTATGCATCGAATTATCCGTTCTGTCCACTTCCACAATAACAATCTTTCCATTTGGTTTAGTAACCCGTATCATTTCCTTAATCCCTCTTTCAACGTCTTTTAATGGCCATAGTGCAAACTTGCAAATCGTTGCATCAAAAGAATTATCCTTTGCGGGAAGATTGTGGGAATCGCAAATTAGAAAAATTACGGAAGTTTTCAGTTCTTCTGCCCTCTTTTTCGCCAACCGAATCATTTTATCTGAGAGGTCGAAGGCACATACTTCATAACCTTTCATTGCAAGTGGTATGCATATCGCTCCAGCTCCACACCCAACATCCAGTATCCTCTTGCATCCAGCCAATTGCTCGTCAAACAGCTCAACCCACACTTCATTCCTGCTCCATAGTCGCTTCAACGGATTTTTCAAATCATATCTCTC
>DAOUYX010000088.1 GCA_030665925.1 Methanosarcinales archaeon
GTATTCCAGAATTACGTATTAAAAAGGGATAATGTGAAGGATGCATTTGACTACGAAAATCTCGCAGGGGTGGTAGATAAGAACGTCCTGTTAATTGACGACATTTGTGATAGCAAAGCAACAATCAGGGAGATTGGGAAATTAATGAGTGAATTGAGTGTGAATAAAATTGCACCGTTGGTGATAGCTAAGACAATTAGTGGTGATATAATGGACGATAGACACGACTTCCCTAAAATTAAAACAGATACGGCGGACACAAAAAAAGTGGTGAGTAAGAACGCAGAACCTTTTGCCGAAATCCGCCCAAAGTTCCCAAAAGCTTATGAGAGATGGACGAAAGAAGACGATGAGTTATTGGTGAATATGTTTCATCAAGGAGAAAGCATAGCAGAACTGGCAAATCACTTTCAAAGAAAAAAAGGCGCTATTCGCTCACGATTGAAGAAACTTGTAGGCGAAGAGGAGACAAGGGAAACGCCACGAGAAAACTCAGAATATAACGCTCCTGTTCGAGACAAAGACCAAATTTTTCAGGCTTTACGGGAATGGCGGTTCAGAAAAGCGGAAGAAAGGAATGTGCTTTCTTATCATATTTTTCCAGATAAAACCCTGCACAACATTGCCCGAGCAAGACCCACTTCTCCCTGGGACCTCCTAGACATAAAGGGCTTGGGCAAGACAACGATTAAAAAATATGGTGAAGAGATTATTAAAATTATAAACGAACAGGAGAGATAATATTATGGAAATGAGAGATTATCCCTACTGGATAACCCTGGCGCATCTTCCCAACTGGAAAACAGCGAGAATGTATAATCTTCTTGTTGATATTGGTTATAACCACAACATTTCATTCGAAGACTTTTTTTCTCGTGATATCGCTACTCTGAAAGAAGATTTCGCACTATCCTTAAAAGAATCTGAAGATATCTTACGAGCAAGAGAGGATCTACAAAATAACTCGTTTTTAGCAGAAGAACTTATTTCTGAGAGGGTTGAGTTAGTTTCTTTTGATTCTCCAGAATATCCCATAACATTAAAAAATAACTTGGGAACCAAGTATTCTCCCCCTTTGCTATATGCTAAAGGGAACACAAAATTATTTTTTGAAGATAAAGTAGCGATTGTGGGTTCAAGAAATGTGAGTGATAAAGGTGCTGAATTCACCAAACAGGTAGCCAGGAAATGCGCATCCGAAAATAAGGTAGTCATAAGTGGATACGCCAGAGGAGTGGACAGGATTGCGCTGGAAACGGCAATAGAAAATAAGGGGTATGGTATTGTTGTCCTACCTCAAGGCATATTGACTTTTAAAAGCGGATTTAAAAGGCTATATAGATACATCATTGAAGGTCGTGTTCTTGTTGTCAGCACCTACCCGCCAAAAGCAGGATGGTCAGTAGGTTTTGCAATGGGGAGAAATGTCTATCTTTATGGACTGGCTGAGGAAATTTATGTGGCTGAATCGGATAACAAGGGTGGCACCTGGAATGGTGCTATTGATGGGCTTGGAAAAGGGAGAAAAATATTTATTCGGAAAGCAGCATCCGAGGAAAAATGTGCTAATAACGAATTAATAGCAAAAGGTGCGATAGCAGTTGATGATTTTGGGAATATAACAAAAGAAGCAGGAAACTATGACAAAGGGGCGATTCAGAAAACATTGCTTGAAATCGGGTGAAGGTGGCTTTATCCTTACAAGTGCAGTAAGAGATAATAGGATTGGGGGATTGTTGCTCTGGCGTTAGTGGTCTGTTAGGAGTAATAAAATAATTTTACTCCTTTACACCCTTACGACCTCGAATGTCCTCCTTTTATTTTGCATCTTCAAAATAAGCCTTTAATCTCGTCACACAAATCATCAACACTAATTTTCTCTTGCTCCCCTGTATTAAGATTTCGTAATGTTACTTTCGCTTCTTTCAGCTCGTTTTTACCCACGAGCACGGCAAACGAATCGTGGTGGGCATTAGCATACTTGAGCTGCGCGCTTAAACTCCTGTTCATCAGGTCTATATGCGTGGGAACGAATTCCCTCAGCCTTGACGCTATTTCTATCGCTGCTTTCATCACTTCTCGGTCTGCGTCTTTATCTCGTATCGGCACCACTACCACACCTCTTCTCTCCAAATCCTTATCGTCCACGCTGAATATCTCCTCCAGGCGGTCAACTCCAAACGCAAACCCGGTTGACGGGATATCATCACCACCGAACAGCTTAGCCAGCCGATAAGAGCCACCACCGCAAATCTGATTCTGCGCTCCTAATTTGCCACCCGCTTCGTAGATCTCAAATACCATGCCCGTGTAATAATCCAATCCCCGTGCTATTCCCAAGTTTAACGTGTAATCAACGCCGTAATACTCAAGAAGTTCCAGCAGCAGCTCCAGCTCCTGTAACGCATTACTATCAGAAGCAATTATGTTACGGTCCCGTGCTTCTTTAAAAGCATCCTTGTCTTTTGAATCTATCAAATCGGACAAACCGTCAAGAAGATACCCTATCTCATCTCTCTTCCTCTCGTCCATTGACTCTATTACTGCTTCCCGTTCTCCCTTGTCCATCAATCGCATCACGGTGTTTATCTGCTCCTCATCCGCATGCAAAACGCGCAATCGCTCCCGTATCAAGCCCACATGCCCCACGTGAAGCTCAGCTTTAACGCCTAACGACTTCAGGATATGAAATGCGAGCGCAATGAGTTCTGCCTGCGCCTCCGGGCGGTCAGACCCGATTATTTCAGTACCAAACTGCCAGAACTCACGGTACCGAGCCTTCTGCGGCTCCTCGTACCTGAAGCAATTACCAAAATAATACACTTTTGTCGGCTTAGGTGTCATCTTCAACTCGTTGATATACATTCGTATCACAGGAGCCGTTAGCTCAGGTCTTAACGCTAAATGCCTATCCCCTTTATCCCTGAACTCGTACATCTCCTTCAAGATTGCCTGACCTGATTTCTGTGTGAAGAGTTCCGCGCGCTCAAACGTTGGCGTACGTATCTCTTCATAGCCCCACCGCTCTGCAATGTCACGCATCCGCTCCTCCATGATCCTTCTCTTTCTCATCTCCTTAGGCAAGAAATCTCTTGTCCCACGTGCTCTTTCTATACGCATTCTTCTCCTGGTCTCCTGTTACTGTGCTTACTTAAGCTTAAGAATAAAAAGCAAAAGCCACAAATAAAATAATAGCGTTTAGTTAAGGAAGGCTAAACTATCAATAGTGGCTGGCTTCTTATGTACTGGCTGAGAGAGATTATGGAGAAAAATGAAAGATGGGCTTCAGACTGATTTTCGTGATGGATTTGCTTGACGGTGTGGTCGTGCATGCGAAGCGAGGTGAACGTGACCAGTACAAGCCAATTAACCTTTTCAGTTCTATAGTCAGTTCTTCTGATCCGGTCCATATCATTGACGAAATAAAGCCTGCGGAAGTTTATATCGCTGATCTCAATCGCCTCATGAACACTGGCGATAACCGAGCAATACTAAAAGAACTAAAAAATCGGAATAAGGATTTGCGGATTATGCTGGATTATGGTGTTAAAGGAATGGAAGACCTGAAAGAGGCGGTTGACGCTGAACTGGCGGATAATTTCGTTTTTGGAACGGAAACTACCTCTATGGATTTGATTGAAGAAGCCTCTAAAAGCGATACGTTTAACGATAAACGTGTAAGTGTTAGTGTAAGTGTGGACCTCTTTAACAAAGAAGTGCTAACAAGCGATAAGCGACTGAAGATTGACCCCTTATTGTTGGTTGAAGCGTTGAACGAATATCCAATAGAGGATGTAATTGTGTTAGACCTGGATAGAGTAGGAACAAAAAGCGGAATAGACTTTGATTTCCTCGCTCGTGCCGTTGCGGTCTCTAAACATAATATTCTAAGCGGTGGTGGCATCAGGGGTTACGAAGATATAGCTAAAATGGAGAAGATAGGAGTGAAAGGCGCACTGGTCGCTACTGCGCTTCACGACGGGTCTATCCCGGTGTCTGCCCTCAGAAAAACTTAACATGAACGAGAATTTTCAAGCAGAAGTATTGAACTTGGTGAAGCAAATACCAGGGGGTAAAGTGACAACGTACGGCGAGATAGCGCGAAAACTAACTGGCTCAGTTCGTGCCGCTCGTGCTGTCGGGCGGGCAGTTGCGAAAAACCCTTATCCTGTAATCGTGCCGTGCCATCGTGTCGTGCGAAGTGATGGGAATGTCGGAGGGTATAAGTTGGACGTGGATACGAAAATAAAGCTTCTGAATGATGAAGGGATAGAGATACAAGGAGGAAAAGTGGCGAATTTCGAGCAAACACTTTTTCGGTTCAACGATGAAACACTCCGATTCGTCACCGACAGAATGTTAGGAAAGCTCAGCACATGGCTCCGTATTCTTGGATACGATACGGTCTACGCTGCGGACATCCCTATAAAAAACGGAGAAGAAGACGAGGATAACGCTATTGCCACTTTTGCAGCGCGTGAAGCCCGAATACTGCTCACGCGAGACAAATATCTCGCAGCATCCGCGAGGAAAAACGGGGTGCAATGCGTTCAAATAAAAACCGCTGGGGTGATGGAACAATTGAAGGAGTTGCTTCGTCATAACATACCCCTAAACCTCGAACCCGTTCCCGTCCGGTGTAGCGAATGCAATGCCCGGATACGGAAAGTAGAGGCGAGCGAGGAGAATATACTGAAGGAGAAGAGTTATGTGCCTCCGAGCATGATTGGAAAGCGCGATTTCTGGGTTTGTGAGCGTTGCGGCAGGATCTACTGGGAAGGAAGCCATTGGCGGAATATGCGTGAGCAGTTAGGGCAGTTGAAATGAAGGGCTATTTAAATCATGAGAGAGTTTCTAAATTGTGAGGCATCCCCTGCTTATTCTCATTTTTGCTTGCAATCTTTATTCCAAGAATACAACATCTTTAAAATTCTGCCCTTCTCTCAGCGTCCATCCCCTTATCTCAGCCAAACAGCACTCTACCGTAATCAAAGGCTCATTTTGGTCGTCAATTATTACCGCTGCTTTTTCACCCTTCTTCGAGCCTATAAAATATTCTATCCATGCATAGGTATCCACAATGTGCATTTTACCATAACTCATTGTGAGGCTCTTCTTCCTCTTTATACGGCAATGCACCTCTACAAATTCCTAATCCGCTTCTCCTTCGCTTTTTCACAATTTCCACATCTAACACTTCATCTGCCGAAATGCCAAGCTCATCCACCGCCTGTTTTGGGATGATAATTCCAAAAGAGTCCTTCCATTTCTTGACCTTCACAGTTAAGTGCGTCATTTATACCACTAAATATAAGTGTAAGGTAAACGGATATATAAATTATTGCAATGTATTTACCAATGTATTCACTCAAATTTGCCTTTGAGAACCATTTTATTCCCTTCTGTTATTTCCTCCTTCTCAAAAGATAACCCCCGCCACGAGCCCTGCAAGTGCGAACACCGCTTCAAATCCAGGCGTCTTCTCCTGTTCCTCAGCCACTGTGGGATTTGGATCCTCAGGATCGTTTAAACCATCACCATCAGAATCAACGCTGTAAGGGTCCGTTCCCATCTCTTTCTCTTTCTCATCGCTCCATCCGTCTCCATCAGAATCTGTACTAACTGGACCTTCTCCACCCACCGGTATGCTCACCTTTTATTACGGGTACAAATCCAAATTATTTCTTCGACCAAACTTTTTCTTATAAAGAACGGTTTTATGAAAAATACCGAGAAACTGTATCGCATACAGGAAGAAATCGCATCAAAAGCGGTAATAAAAGATGAACTAAATCTTAAAGAGCTGAAATTGATTGCAGGTGCAGACCAGGCTTTCTTCTACGAATCAAAATCTGAAAATGGAATTAAAAAGGAGAAGATAATATCCGCAGTTGTACTCCTCGAATACCCTTCCATGAAGTTTATTGATTATGCTTATTCCGTGATGCCCGTGGATTTCCCGTACATCCCCGGGCTTCTTTCCTTTAGAGAAGCACCAGCTATAATAAACGCTTTTCACACGCTCAAAACTAAGCCAGACCTCTTAGTAATAGATGGTGGTGGGATAAACCATCCGAGATTTGCAGGATTAGCCACGCATGTCGGTGTTAGCTTAGATGTTGCAACCATAGGCGTGGCAAAGAGTCTATTGTGCGGCACGGGCGAAGTGCCCAGTGAAGAAGGAGAAGCGCGTATAATAACCTACCGCAATAGAGCAGTTGGCTATTATCTTAAGAGTAAAAAGGACTGCAAACCCATAATCATAGCGCCGGGGCATAAAATATCGCTTGAAACGTCGCTGAAGCTGATTAAAACGTGCATCCAAAAGCACAAACTACCTGAACCCACACGAATTGCTCATCTCTGTGCGAATAAGATAAAGAGGGATTCCGGGCACGGTACGATTTAACACAGGAAGAACTCGCAAACAAGGTAGGCGTCCGAAGGGAAACCATAGTTTTCCTGGAGAAGTGTAAATACAACCCTTCTCTCAAACTGGCGTACAATATCGCCAAGGTTCTGAAGACAACGATTGATGAACTGTTTATATTTGATGATTTTTAACGCCAGAAATGGACTCTTGTTTTGCCGCCCTTATCCTTCGTTACCAGTCCCTCAGGGCGTAGATCTATAAGTTCCTCGTCTGCTAAAATCTTCTTTATCTTCTCTTGCTGCGTGTTGTCCGCCGAATCGATGATGTT
>DAOUYX010000042.1 GCA_030665925.1 Methanosarcinales archaeon
CAAGGACGTGCCGGATAAGGATAAAATAAAAGAGGCGATGAAGATACGAAAGGATAAGAGCACGGTGGATTTCATGAAGCAGTTGATGAAAAACATTTCTTTCAAAAAGAAAGCTTTACCAAAGAAAGATTATACTTTATATTTTGAGCTGAACGAGAAGGAGATTCTGGCACGTGAGAAGGAATATTTAACGAAAGAGTTCGGGTGTGAAATAGGAATAAACGAGGACTACGATCCGAAGGGTAAGAGGAAGTTTGCGATTCCGCTTAAACCTGCGATATTTGTGGAGGGGTGAGGTGTTAAGGAGCAAAAATGCTGGAGTTAACGAAGGAGGATTTAGCTGAGAAAGTGGGAGTAACAAGGCAGTTATTTATAAGAATAGTAAAAGGCGACCTCGAAGCTGATTGCGTATGGGGTGTTATGGGTGTATGAAGTTGCCGCATGCACTTGGGTGTGCAAAGCGAACCGCAGAGCCTATGTTAGGCGAAGTTGCTGCCTTACTGCTTAGTTTTTGGGGCAGCTAACATCTCACGACTCCAACATTCTACTATCGTAAAAAGATCGGTACTCTCCACAATTTCCCTTGCTCTTGACATTTTCAGATGCCCCTTGTCCATAAAGATAAAACCGTCCTGCTTGAGTATTCGATAAATTTCCTGAAACAATGCATCGCAGTCCTCTACCATGTGAAGCGTGTCGATGAGTAAAACTATGTCAATACCGGAATCTTGAATCCCTGTATTATAGGAATCAACCAGAATGGTCTCTATATTTGTTAAACCCTGTTTAGCCACTTTCTCTTTTACGGTCTTGATAGCCAGTGGTTGGATATCTACGGCAAAGACTTTACCTTTTGATCCAACCAACTCTGCTACTGGTAGGGTATAACGACCTATGCCACATCCATAATCCACAATTGTCATTCCCTCTTTTAGTGGGATTTTCTTTAGAAGCTGTCGCGGATTCGAGAATAAGTCAAAGAACTTAAAGAACCATATATCAATCCTATAAACAGCATCAGGCACTCGTCTAAGTTTCTTCTCCTTCGACACCTTTTACCTCCTTCCAGTTTTTTCGTTCTTCACTTTTTTCACACATTCAGGTATTTTGATATCAATTTCAGAGTATACAAGCAAACATAAAGCTCAGCACCCCTGCGCTAAGACCATGTGTCAGTATAGTTATAATCAAATTTTGCGTTCTGTGGTATACATAGCCCATTACCATTCCAAACGGGATCGTTAGTGGAATTGATAGATATCCCATTGGGAAATGGGTTACGCCAAAAATAATTGATTTTCTTCCATATTCTGTTTATTCATCTTATTTTCTTCCTAATCACATTTTTTCTATCAATCCATCCTTCAAATAAATAACCCTATCCATGTATTCCTTATGCCATTCTTCGTGTGTAACCATCACAATTGTCTGCTCCAAGTCCTTATTCAACTTCTTAAACAACTCCAGAATCTGCCTTGACGATTCTGTATCTAAGTTCGCACAGGGCTCATCAGCAAAAAGTATTTTTGGCTTATTGACAAGTGCTCTCGCAACCGCCACTCTCTGCTGTTCCCCTCCTGAAAGCTCTCGTGGGAGGTGATGTAATCTTTCTCCAAGACCCACCGTCTCCAGAATATCAATACCTGATTTCAGGTAGTATACTCTCCTTTCCCCCCTCATCATAGCTGGCAGGTACACATTCTCCAGCGCCGTAAGCTCTGGCAAAATCGCATATTCCTGAAAAACATAGCCCAATTGATTTAACCTGAAGATGGTTTTTTCGTGGTCCGATAAGCCGATAACGTCAACTCCTGCAATCCTAATCTCCCCCGAAGTGGGGGTATCGAGCAGACCAAGTTGGTGAAGCAAAGTGGATTTTCCCGAACCTGAAGGACCCATTATTGCTAAAAATTCCCCTTTCTCGACCTCAAAGGAAACACCCCTCAAAGCATGCACTTCAACTTTTCCCACGACATACGTCCTTTTCAGGTCTTTGACTTGAATCATTTTAATCCCAGATTAATTTCAGTAAATCTTCTCTGGCTACCTTATATGCCGGAATAAATGAAGCGAGAATCGTAGCGAAAAAAAGTAAAGCCGCTCTAAAAAGTGCTTCAGTATTGCTTAACGATAAGATGACGGGTCCTATAGGTAATTGAATAGGGTGTGTGACTGTGTAGGGAGTAATTAGATATTGCATAGCGAAAAAGCCAAGAAACATCCCGAAAGATGCATAAAAAATCGCCTGTAAAACAAATGAAGCAACAATAACATTGCTACCTATCCCAATTGCTTTTTGCACTCCAATCTGCCTTCTTTTATTGATTGTATTGATGTAAATCACAATAAATATTATAACAAAAGCAATCAATAAACCAATAAGATTCAAGATGTTACCAATTTGAGTGATTGTTCTGGTCAGCAGTTCAACGATACCTGCAAATTCACGCCATACACGTATTTCTTCGTTTATTCCAATTCCCATAAGTTTCTTTCTAAACTCCTCTTCGTCTTCTCCCGGATTAAGTTTTATTGCGATTTCATGAGCCTCATCTTGAACGCCGAGAATATCTTCCATGTCTTTTTTGTTAATATACGCCGAAGAGTCAACTAAAAAGAACAAAGTCGTATAAATCCCTTTTACACGAAATTCTCTATCAACAGAACCTATCCTTAAATTAACCCTGTCACCAACCTTTACACCACCCAGGGATTTGCTCTCCATCAAGGCACCATATCCGCCCGAAATCTCTCTACCCAGGACTATTTCGCCTCTATCAAGTTTACTTATGAAATCCCCGTCAACGATTGCCGAATTTACTTTTGTAACTGTATTCTCGTCAAGTGGATCAATACCAATAACCGTTGCACCCACCGATCTATCCTCGTAAATGATTTTTCCCACTCCTTTGATACGTGCTGATACTCCGGTAACTTCTGGGAGAGCGTTGATTTTACTCATTAATCGGTGAGCATCACTTATATACTCTGTATCTTCCTCTGGTTCAATGACTACGTTTCCAGTTTGATAATCAATCATTAATTCATTGAATCTATTGGTAGCACCACCAAGTATCGCAGAAACCAGAACCAACTGCAAAAATACAAGCGTCAAGATAAAAATGGTAAAAATTGTTATACCTTTATTCCCGCCAGTCAGATATTTATATGCTAAGAAAAGAGAAACTCTGAATTTCTCGAACATCGCAGCGTCAGCACACTCCTTCCTATCTTTTCCTCCGGAATAGATAGTAGCCGCACAATACGAGCAAAATTATTGTAATTATGATAGCTACACCGAGAACATATTCATTATCATTTGGGCTAACAGTTAAAGTTATTTCTTCTGATAACTGATGTTCACCAAAATCATCTTTGTAGCTAATAGTTAGCCGGTTAGTCAGTTCACCTGCTTTGTTCGCCCGCAAACTGAATGTGGCTGGCGCATCATCGTCAGGTTCTATTTTACCGAGAAATGCCGTTTTTGTGCCTTCAAATGGCGAAAACAGGTTTATCTTAACGGAGTTCGCATCTTCGTCTCCTGTATTCTCGATACGAACAAGGAGCGTAAAATAGTCGCCTTCCTTTATATTCAAAGGTTCAGTCTTTACGTTTGATATACTTAGCTCTGCTTCCCCTACAACTTCAATACCTGCAGTCTCGCTCTGTTTCTTTACCTCACTGCTCAATCCCTCATAGGTTATATCAATCGGAATAACAATCGTACCTGTCGGCGTATCCTTGCCCGATTTGAAGTGCAATTGGATTTCACGACTCTTTTCAGGATAAAGACGCTCAATGTAGTAGTTATTGGGATCGTTGGAATAGATTGACTGCACTTCGCCGATTTCAACAAATATATCATGTGCCGCAGTCTCTCCTCTGTTCGTAAGCTTTAAAGAGAGCGTAAAATCGTCGCCCGGATGTATCTCCTCAGGAATCCCTTTTTCAACCTCAAGCGAAGCCTCTTTTAGCGATGTCCGTTCGTTGACGCGTACAGGAAAGGGATAGCGAAGGGTATCCCGTGTAAGGCTTCCTTCCGGGTGGTAAACGACATGGATTGCTGGAAAGTAAATCCCTTCCTCTTTTGGAGCATAAAAGGCGAATGTGATCGAGGTACTGCTGCCTCCGCCGAGCATGCCCACGTGTTCAAAGTGTTTATGCTCGTGCTCGAAATGCGAGGCGAAGAGGTAGATGTCTGTTATATCAGCACTTGCATTTACTGCTGTGTTTTTGATTGTGACAGTTACTGTGCCAAGCTCTCCCGGAGTCAGAATCTCCGGCTGGAGGGTGTAGTCGGTGATCGTAAGGGCAGGGGATTGAGCGCTGGTAATGGGTGTGAATAGCAGCAGTAAAAGAATCACTATCAAAAACCATTTGGATATTTCTTTTATCTTCATATTATTATACCATTATATATACCTCCATTATATATGCCATTTCCCATAGGGCATAGATAAGATTGATACTCAACAAACAACCTATGAATAAACGGATGTAAAAAGACTGCTCAAGGAGTTTGGATTGAGTAATTATGAGACCGAAGCATACCTGAAAATAGTAGAACTGGGTATTGCCGAGGCAGGCACGATATGCAAAGAAACAAAAATTCCTTTTGGCAGAATCTACCAAGAATTGAATTCGCTGGCAAGTAAGGGCTTGATTGAAGTTCAAAACGCCAGACCAAAAAGATACACGGCAAGAAAACTCGGACTGGCATTTAAGACGTTGTTGCAGCAAAGAAGGGAGAATATGGAAGAACAGTTACAGAAGACGATTGAAACAGCATCACAGTTAGAAGAGATTATTTCAAAGAAAATTCCAACTGCGCCAATAGATAGAACATTCTGGACAACCGCAGTCGGGATAGAAGAAGCTATTGAAATGCTAAAATCAAATTTTGAAGAGGCAGAAAAAGAAATCTGCATTATCTTACAGCATGCATATCCAAACGAGGAATGTGACTGTAAAGATAGTGAAGCCACCGTACCTAATGAGGTAATTAAAGCTACAGGGAGGGGAGTAAAAATAAAAGCACTGCTGAATGAAGAGTTTATAATACCAAAGATGGAATACATGAAAGAACGTGGAATAAAAGAAAAAATAATGGATAAAGTAGAAATAAGAGTTTTGAAAGATGTAATTCCTTCTTATTTTGAGGTTATTGACGGTGAAAAAGTACTTTTAAAAGTAAGTAATCCAAAGAATCCAGCGCAAATACTTGCGATGATGAAGATATGGGATGTGAAATTGGCAAAAGAGAGAAGAGAGAAATTTGAAGATTTGTGGGTAGAAGCAAAGCCGTTGAAGTTGGGTTGAGAATCCGCTTTTGCCTGCAAAAGGGTTTTAGCACAGGTTCTTTCTTTTGAACGGCTTCGCCGTTCCATTGCTTTAGCAATGTGAAAGAAAGTGTTTTGTCAGTGCGATTTCAATTTCGTTTCTTTCACTCTGCCTATTAAATCCTCAGCAGATACTGATCTTTGCCTCCTCTTCATCCCGTTCCAAATCTTTAATTGCTTATACAACCAAAAATCCAGTTCATCCCAGTCCTCTGCATAGATAACCTCGTTATTTTCCAGAATTTCACCCCTTAGATACCATGGTATCGCATTGAACACCACAATATCGTATCTTTCATTTGCCGAAACCCTCAAAATCCGCTCGTATAAAGCGAAGCAATCCTTAGATTCAATACCTTCCTTTTCTATCACGCATATATCAATATCCGATTTCCTATCCGCATATCCCTTAATAAACGAACCATAAACCAATATCCCTTTAACGTATGGCACTATATCCTTTAACACATCTAAGAGATGCTCTTTCATTTTCTCATCCATTCTAAAACCACCACAGAAAAATCTCTTAAATCCCCTACCAATTCTTTTATCGCATAGCATGCTGTCTCGTCATTTACACCATCGTATCCATGAATTAGCCTATTTCTTAATCCGTTTGCTTCTTTTAATTTTGCCCCCTTTCTTTCTTCCAAAATATCTCTCTCAACCAAAAAATCAATATTGCTGTAGTCATCTTTTGCCGATGAATTCAGTCCTCTTCTAACCATCGCACATACGTCTGACACAGCTTCCACCGCTTCTTGAAATTCTTTATATATCGCTTTCCGCAATATCCTATTTCCCAATACCTCCTTCGATAGATGCTCTTCAATGAACTCAACTCGCTCAACTACGATCTCAACTTTTTCCAGTATCCTCTTTTTAATATCCTCATTCATCTTCTCTTTCCATCTATTTAACATATTATCCCTTTTTATACCGCGACACAGCCTCTCGGAATCTCTGCTCGCATTCCCTTACCGTATTCCCCTCGTAAACGATCTCTTCGTCAATTCCTTCGATCTTGCCCAACAGTCTATCAGACTCAACGTCAGCCACGAGGGAACCATAAAACCCATCATAGTAAAAGACCTTTCGCTTATCTCCTCTTGCCGCTATAAAATTAGCTATTCTTTTATTCTCCGCTTCATCCAGTTCGCGCTCTAACCGCTCCAGAGGAACAGCCTCACTCTCCTCTGATTCCACTTCTCGCTCCTTTAACTCTTTAATCAGTCCGGAACCTCTCGCCTGCTCCAGTTCTATCATTCTCACGCCAAATTCATAACCCCTACTCCGTAACCACTTTTCTATGGCTTTACAAACCACTTCGTTTGAAAAAGACTCTTCAACTACCACTGCCCACTCCGGCAGTTCTTCTTCCTTCTCGCCCTCCTCTTCTAACTGCTTCTTGCTTATTACCGTCCAGGTCCAATTCAAGCGACAGCGTTCATTTAGCTCATCCTGATAAACGTCAACCGACCAGCTCTCCTCACCCGGACTCATCTCTTCCGCGTAATAAATATCGAGGATCTCGCGACCTTCTTCCCCGAGTTCTTCCAATGCCTTTCTCATCCTATTATAAGTCATGAACCTTTCAATTGATTCCACCGGGTTCAGAGCGCCTTCGAGATGTCTCGAATTCCCGATAAACCTGATTCGTTCAAAGGCATCGGTTTCCTGTCTTTCATACAGCCGTTCTCCGTACCACTCCCGGAGGTCTTCCAGGAACCTTCCGTAAGAACGTTTCTCTTTTCGCTCTGTGATATATCTCTGATAAAGGTCGTGGTACCATAATAGCAGCTTCTCCAGATTCAAGTCGTTTAAAAGCTTCTTCGCTTCTTCCAGCGTATCAGTTATTCCCAGCAGTATGCCTCTGCCTACAACAATGTAAACACTCTTGCCGGTAAATTTTGAACAGTGGTCACAGAACAGCTCTTCCTTTACAATCATCATCTCCTCTGCATGACCAATGCAATCCTTCACGCGGAACTCCTCCAGCATATTCTCAAATGCCTTCGTCTGTACTGAATGAATCCTACCCTGACACAGTGGGCATGTACGCGCTTTGTCAAAGTAAATGGTATCAAACATTCCCATGTCTAGCAACCCCCTCATTACCAAATAATTATTAAGTTTTTGTAACGCTTTCTACACATCCAGATTCATCACTTCCTTTGCGTGCGCCTGTATAAAGTTCCGGCGTGGCTCGACCTCCTCGCCCATCAGCACGGTAAAGAGCCAGTCCGCTTCCGCGGCGTCTTCTAAATTCACTCGCTTTATGCAGCGTGTCTCAGGATTCATTGTCGTCACCCATAACTGCTCGGGATTCATCTCGCCCAGACCCTTGTACCGCTGTATCTTCACACCGGCATCCCCCTCCTTCACGTTTAACTCTTCCAGAATCGCCGCGTATTCGTCATCGGAAAACGCGTATCGCACCTCTTTGCCCTTCTTCACCATGTACAGCGGCGGCAGCGCGATGTACACGTGGCTCATGCTCACCAACTCCTGCAGGTACCGATAAAAAAACGTAAGCAATAGCGTTCGAATATGCGCGCCGTCAATGTCAGCATCGCTCATAATGATTACCTTATGATAGCGCGCTTTTTCAAGATCGAAATCCTCGCCTATGCCCGCACCTAGAGCAGTGACAAGCGCACGGATTTCGGTACTCTTCAGGATCTTGTCCAGTCGCGCCTTCTCCACGTTCAGAATCTTACCGCGAATGGGCAGAATCGCCTGAAAGTTCTTATCTCGTGCCTGCTTCGCGGAACCGCCGGCGGAATCGCCCTCCACGATATAAATCTCCTTCTTCGCAGGGTCGCGCTCAGAGCAGTCCGCGAGCTTTCCGGGCAGCGAATCCGTGATCGCATCTTTCTTACGCACTATTTCACGTGCGTGTCGTGCCGCTTCTCGTGCCCTCGCAGCCTCTACTGCTTTCTTTATTATCGCATTCGCATCGGTTGGATGCTCATCCAGGAAATCCCACAGATGTTCCCGCACAATTGATTCTACAATGCCTTTGACTTCACTATTTCCGAGCTTCGTTTTTGTCTGCCCCTCGAATTGTGGGTCCCGGAGCTGCACACTTATTATCGCCGTGAGACCCTCTCGCACGTCATCGCCGTCCAAACTCACTTTTTTAAGCAGGTTATTCGCTCTGCCGTATTCGTTAATCGCCCTCGTCAACGCCCCTTTGAATCCACTGAGATGCTTACCGCCTTCTATGGTCTTCACATTGTTCACAAACGAGAAGATGCTCTCCGAATAGCTGTCGTTATACTGCACCCCGATCATCACTTTGACCTCATCCTTATCGTCTTCAAACAGTATGGGTTCGTGCAGCACGTGCTTGTCTCTGTTTAGATACTCCAGGAACGAAGCAATGCCACCCTCATACTTGAATCTCTTCTCTTCTCCCGTTCTTTCATCTTTCAGGGAGATAGAAAGGCCTTTATTCAAAAACGCCAGCTCTCTCAGTCGAGTCGTTAAAATGCTCGCATCAATTTCATACGCTCCAAAAGTCCTGCTGTCTGGTTTAAATCGTATTTTAGTCCCGCACTCTCCATTATTCTCTTCCGGACGACTCATCTCTTTTAATTCGCATACCGGCTTGCCACGCTCGTATCTCTGGAAATATCCCCGCCCATTCCTGCACACTTCCACCTCCAGCCACTCAGAAAGTGCGTTTACCACCGAAATCCCCACGCCATGCAGTCCGCCAGCCACTTTATAAACCTTGTCATCAAATTTACCACCCGCATGCAGCTTCGTCATTACTACTTCCAATGCGGAGATGTTATATTCCGCATGAAGGTCTACGGGAATCCCTCTGCCATTATCTCTTACCGTCACGGAGTTATCACGGTGGATTATCACGTCAATATTGGTGCAAAACCCTATTATGGCTTCGTCTACGCTGTTGTCCAGCACTTCGTTTACCAAATGATGAAGACCTCGAGTGCCAGTGTCGCCGATATACATTGCCGGCCTTTTTCGCACCGCAGTTAAGTCTTTGAGCACCTGAATATCCTTCGCACTGTAGCTTTCTTCTTCCATTATCCCTGTGTAACAATATGCGATAGCTTTAAATAAAACTTTTTCTCTACAATGATGCATCGTGTGTTATCTGATGCCCCACGTCAATCGACTTTCAAAGAGATAATTCAACAAAAACGCGCAAATAATCCCCGCGATATTTGAGAGCAGATAGTACACGCCCACATACTCTGTTAAGAGGTAAAGAACGCCGATATTGACCGCCAATCCTCCGGAACGCCATATATTGCTCTTGATAATGCGCTTAAAGAATTGCTCGACGTGCGTGGTTCTTTTCTCCTTGAACGTCCATCGGTCATTCATGAGAAATTGCAGGATGATGGCGATTTCGATTGCAATCACGGAAGAATACAGATAGAACAGCCCCGCAACGTCTGTAAAGAGCCAAAGAAACCATGTGTTGATTCCCGCACCAATAGCACCGACAATGGAGAACTTGATCAGACGAAGAAAGTCTCTTTTCAGAGCCGCTACTCGATCTGGTAGTTTCATAGTTCTGACCATTGTAGTATACTGGTACAAAGCAAAAGGGTTTTTCTTTTAGCACAGGTTTTCTTTTGTAAAAAAGAAAAAGTGTTGTGTAATCTGTGG
>DAOUYX010000062.1 GCA_030665925.1 Methanosarcinales archaeon
AACGCCCCACGAGGCGTTGTTGAGGTTAAGGTAACCGAAGCATACAACATAAAACCAGGACCTGACGCCGGTAAAAAAATATAATTTCAAATTGTAAAGATGTTATAGTATCTCTTCTATCATCCTCCCGTAAGCCGGTCGTGTAATAAAAATACCTATCAAGAGTCCAACGATGGTTACAATCGCAAAACCACGCAATGTGCCGAGTGCCATCAAAGCAAGAGCCAACATCGCCACGATAGTAGTCGTCGCAGACACGAATATAATACCAAATGCGAATGATATCCGTTTACGGTACATTCTCGTGGAGGAACGTCCACCGGAGATTACTTCGTCGGTTATTATTACCAATTGGTCCACGCCCGTGCCTATCACCGCGATTATCCCCGCAATGCTTGGCAAATCCAACTGCCAGTGTATCACCGCTGCAAATCCCAATATCGCGATTACCTCGCTTAAAAGCGTGAAAAACATTGGAAATACTATCATCTTCTCACGATATCGCAAGAAGACAACAAGCGTAACGGAAAGAAGAGCAAGTAATCCTGCAATTGCTGATTCCTCCTTAAATTTCGCACCTAAATACGCGGGAACTTCACCGGAACCTATTATCACCACATTTACGGGTAACACGCCCGCCTTCAAATGAATGATGAGCTCTTTAGCTTGCTCAAAGCCCTCTTTCTCTAAACCCGTTTCCGCACGCAGTCCATAAGCCGGCTTCTCCTTTAAGTCCTGCGCCAGTTCTGGAGATAGCGGCGCACTATATATAACCACGTTGTCAAGCAGCATTGTGAGTTCGTGGTCTGTTGGATTGTCCGTTGCACCGTATTTCAACGCTGCATCTCGTAATGCCACTGCTCCTGCCTCTTGCAAAGTGAAAGCCGCGCCCCACGGTGAATTCTCATCTCTTCTCACGGGCACTGCCCCGACACTATTGCTGTCTATTCCCTCGCTGCCGTAAACGACATGCGCAGTGATATTCTCAATCTCGTCTAATCTCTGCCCTTTCTCTATCTCACCGCCGGTGCCGTTCGTCTGAATTCTTATCTCGAACTTCCCCGGCTCGCCTACAATCCGTTTCGCCGTCCCGATATCCACACCCGCAAGATCAACGAGAATGAAATTGTTTCCAACGGTTCTTATGTTCGTATCCGCTAATCCAAGCAAATTGAGCTTTATCTCTATTATTCGGCGCGTTTCATCCCGCGTCTCTTTCGTTACGCCCTCTTCAAAAAAATCCGTTCCATCCGGTTTCTTCGCTATACTACCGTTAATCTTCTGCAAAACGCCTGATAAATCAGCTTTTGGGATGCTCTTCCTTATCTCATATACTGCTACATCCTCGCCTTTATAATAAACCACGTCTGCGTTCAACTCATCTTCAAGGAAATTGACTACTTCAGACTCACTCACCGGTGCGTCTATCCCGACTACCGTACCTTCTAATTTCAACTGCAGCCACGATCCCCCTACCAAGTCCAGACCGTATCTCAAATTGCCGTTTATCCCCGCATCGGGAGCCGGTGGCGGGTAAACATAAATGGCAACCAAAGCTGCTAAAACGAGTATTACTACTGCAATTACTCTTATGTCCTTTAGCAATCCCTTCCCGTTCATCGCGGTCTCCCTTCTGTCCCACTATATTTTAGTGCCATGTTAACTTCTAATTATGTGGTATTCTAAATTATGCAGAAGGGATTATCACATATAAATTCTCGCGATTGCGATACCAAATTCTTCTTCGAGATCAGAAACCCTCTCCTGCGTTCATAACGCTTACGTATGCCATCCAAACCGAAATCAAACTATTAAGAACCGCCTTATACAGAGCAAATCCTGCACTCGCCCGTATATTCCGAATCTGCGCAGACGTATTCTTCAAGCATGAGCCTTGGAATATCCAGCGATAGGAGGTCTTCCTTACAGCCGTATCTGTAAACCGTAATACCCTTGCACTTAAGTTTATACGCTAATAGAAACACTTCTTTTACATCTCCCCATGCTGCATCGGATGGTAGATTGACCGTCTTTGAGACTGCATTGTCCGTATATTTCTGAAACGCCGCTTGCATTCGTACATGCCATTCCGGCGAGATGTCAAGTGCGGTAACAAATATCCTTTTGATATCCTCTGGAATGCCGTCAATATTCTGTATCGAGCCACATTTTGCAATCGCTCGTATCAAATCCTTGCTGTAAAACCCCCGTTCCTTCGCTATCGCTTCAAACAGCCTGTTTATCTCCAGCATTCCACCCATTACGTTTCGTACAAATGCAACTGCGAATAAAGGCTCAATACCGCTGGAACATCCTGTAATTATGCTTATCGTTCCCGTTGGTGCGACGGTAGTCACAGTGGCATTTCGCATCGCTTGCTTCGCTTTCTCCGAGGACCACGCACTCCGTTCAAAATGAGGAAAAGACCCTTTCTCGAGTCCAAGTGCTCGTGAACACTGCCGCGCCTCACTTGTAATGAACTGCATGAGCCGCTCACCCATCGAAAGTGCATCCTTTGAGTCGTACGCTATACCGAGCTTGATTAACAGTTCTGCGAATCCCATTATGCCGAGCCCTATCTTCCTGTTCGCCCTCGTCATTTTCTCTATTTCTGGCAATGGGTATCTGTTCACGTCAATTACGTCATCTAAGAATCTAACGCAGAGCCAAACTGCTTCTTTAAGCCTTCCCCAGTCCACTTCACCGTCACCGGGTTCAACAAATTTTGAAACGTTAATCGAGCCTAAATTACACGATTCGTAGGGCAAGAGCGGTTGCTCGCCACAAGGATTCGTCGCTTCAATCGTTCCAACTGCCGAAAGAGGATGATTTCTATTGATTTCATCGCTAAAGACGATTCCCGGATCTCCGGTCTTCCATGCGCAGGTTATAATCTCGTAAAAAACCTCACGAGCGTTTATTCGCCTCACCTCCTCTTTCGTTCGCGGGTTTATGAGTTCGTAGTCTTCGTTCCGTTCTACAGCATGCATGAATTCATCAGTAACCGCTATCGAAGTATTGAAATTGGTAAATTCTCCTCCTTCTTTCGCTCTTATAAAATCCTGGATGTCTGGATGGTTAACGTTCAATATGCCCATGTTTGCGCCCCTTCTTTTGCCGCCTTGCTTGATCACGCCGGTGGCGACATCGAACACACGCATGAAAGAGACAGGACCTGAGGCGATTCCCCCCGTTGATCTCACCACGTCCCCTTTCGGCCTGAGCTGTGAGAATGAGAAGCCCGTTCCGCCACCGCTCTGATGGATCACCGCCATGTTCTTAACTGCCCCAAATATGCCTTCTATTGAATCGTCAACGGGTAAGACAAAGCACGCAGCAAGCTGCCCGAGTTCGGTTCCCGCATTCATTAATGTGGGGCTGTTTGGCAGAAATTCTAAATTATTCATGAGCTGGTAAAAGCTGCGTTCAAGTCCTTTTACCTCCTCTTTGCTTTTGCCATACGTCAGTTCCACTTTCGCTATTGCGTTTGCTACACGCTCGAACATTTGACGCGGGGTCTCGATAACTTCCCCGCGTTCGTCCTTCAACAAATATCGCCTCTTCAACACCTCCGCAGCATTCAACGAAAGCGTCAAATCGTTTTTAACACTCATAGTAGCCCTTTTGTTTCCTTCTTATTCAGGATAAAAGAGTTGAAGGGATATGGGCGTAACGTATTTTTTAGAAGTGCTTCTCTTTCACGTAAATTACATCCCCTTCTTTTAGCCTGCTGAGGAAAGACTTCGTTGAAGCGGACAGTGAAGGAAGTGAAAGAACGATATTTGCACCGTCGAGGGTTTCACCCGTAGGCCCATATTCCTTGTTATCCTCCAGCCGAATGCCCATCATCCCGCGGTTCGACCTGGACATGTTAGTAACACCAAGCACTCCCATTTTAACCCCTTCTCTTGGCAAATTCTCGGGGACGAGTGTCCCTGCTTCATTAGCATTTCCCTCAAATAGAACCAGCATCCCAGGTACGGCGAAATGCACTTTTAAATGTCCTATTGGCCGGGTAATCAACCCTGTAACCTTTTTGAAATACCATACGGTCTTGGGCGCCTCTTTATGGAATAATTTTACGTCAAGCACCGCTTCCTCTTTAACACCAACTGTCCTCACAGTCCCCCGTTCCATAATTTCCATTGTCAATGCTGGTATCTGGTCCACAACTACCGCATTATCATCTTCATTCCCTTCCCTTACCTGCTCGATTTCCTCTTGGTCAAAGAACTCCCCTGCTTCCTTCTGTGTCTTCCCCACCACCATCATCCACTTAGGCTCAGTCAACGTGTAAACCGTATCACCCGCTTTTGCGTACTTTATTAAATCCCCGCCCTGTATTATCTCGCCAAATACGTTATGAGATGGATTCGGCAATCTGCTTTCTTTATACGCGTAAACTTTGCCTCTCTCCGC
This sequence comes from Methanosarcinales archaeon, assembly GCA_030665925.1. Lineage (GTDB taxonomy): Archaea > Halobacteriota > Syntropharchaeia > Alkanophagales > Methanospirareceae > JACGMN01. Next base: position 4,420 of record DAOUYX010000062.1, read on the forward strand.
CCCCTTATTCCTTACGGATACGCAATACTCTGATCTATTCTGGATGGTCTCAAGTGGCAAGCTCAGTCCCTTTAGAGATCCCGAAGCAATATACGTATGTGTATGGTCATCTACGTGGAAAATATCGTCTCTTGCGAGCGATAAGAAATGTTCAGCGGACATCGGAGCTTCTCGAGAGAGTCTTATATTTGCAACGGTGGATATCTCCACGCCTTCTTTTATCTCGGTATTTAAATCTGTAGTGGCAAAGCCCACCCGCTCCGCCTGTGTTACAAGGGGTGTGATCGCCTCTATTTTATCACTTCCGCCCAACTCCGTAATAATGCTCCGTCCCCTCGTTAGTTTACCAATAAGGGCATCGGCGCCGGTACCATAAGCAGCATCATGCGCTCGCTTGCTTATCATGAGGAAGGTCATGCCGGGGTCAAAGCCGCCGAATCCGAAGAAAACATCCCATTTCTTATATTTCTGCTCGCTTTTTTCAACACTTAGGCTCGTTCCAATCGGGCCAATAGCGGTTATATCCTCACTTATCCATCCCATCTTACCGTGCTCATTATGGAAGTTTTTATAAATCTTGCGGAATAACGACACCGCTTTGGTCTTTTTTTCTCCGGGAATCTTTATTCTCGCCTCGCCCTTAGTCGTTTTCAGGGAAAATTCGTTTTTCAACTTCCCGCCCTTTTTCTCTGAGATAACCGATATTATACAGCCGGGCTTGTATGCACCGTCTAACTCTTTGATAATATCCCCCAGCCTCTTGCTCTTGACTTCTCGGTGCTCGCCGTTAAATATGACTTTCATAATTATTGTTAGTGCACGGATAACTCTTAAAGTTTTTCTTTTATAATTTCAATCTCAGGAACAATAGAATCCTGAAGTAATGGTTGCGAATAGCGAGAGAAGCAAAGGAAACCGTTACGGATAAGCGATGGAGAAGCGAAAATTTATAGGGATGCGATGGAACGAACGCGCCAATGACGCATACGCAGAGCTGAGAGAGCTTGGCATTGCGTGAGAAGAAGCGCGAACTGAAGGATGCATTTGAGGAGCGAGCAAGGCGGATAATAGAAAAGGAACTGAAAGATTTTTAACTTTGCAAAGTTCATTTTTGATATAGTGGAACTCACAGGAATGGAAGAAGTCGTGAAGATTGTTGAAGAGGACGGGGTGGAATATAAAAATCCGATAGTGATAGAGGGACTACCAGATGTAGGTTTGGTGGGAACAATCGCAGCCTCTTACATCGTGGAGAAGTTGAATTATAAGGAGATCGGTCACATCGAGTCGGATTTGTTTCCTCCCGTTATGGTGATACATGACGGCAAATTGAAAAATCCGTTCAGGATATATAGCGCTGAAGGAGGACGCATTGTAGTGGTGTTATCGGAAGTTGCCGTGCCGCCGAAGGCGGTTTATCCATTGACAACGGCTCTGGCTGATTGGTTTCACAAGATTGATGTAAAGCAGCCGGTTATCTCGGTGAAGGGGCTTCCGATGAAGAATAGAATGGATATAGAGAAGCCGGAAGTATTTGCCGTTGGAAACGACGAAGGTGCCATGAAGGAGCTGAAGGCTAAGCAGATGGATCTCCTGGAAGAGGGTTTTATCGCGGGTACGTATGCCATAATGCTCAGGGAATGCTCAAAGAGGAAAATAAGTGCGATTTCATTGCTTGCTCAGTGCTACCCCGTGTATCCAGATCCCGGTGCGGCGGCATCAGCAATAGAAACCGTCAAGAAGTTCGTAACGAGTCTTGACATAGACGTCGGCGAATTATTAGAAAATGCCGAGGGGATAAAACTTAAAGCTCGTGACCTCATGCAGCAGACCGCGCTCTCAGCTTCGGAGATGCAGAAGGGTATGGAGCAGGATATGCCCATCATGTATCGGTAGAGTAGGAGGTAGGGGAAAATGGTATTGGTGAAGTTCAAAAAGAATAATATACGGGGGTGAAAAGGAGGATAGAAATGGAGATAGAAAGGAGAATACTGAAGGCGACGTGGGGATATAATGGCAATTTAGAGCCGTTATACGAGGTGGAAGATGAGGATGATGAGATACTGGTTACCTTTGACCTGCCATGCGTAAGGAAAGAAGACGTGGAGATAAATACGACGAAGGATACGGTGGAAGTGATAGCGAAGATGAGCAATGCGGTTTGCTGGGAAAGGTGGGGTGTCGTCCAGAAGGAAATATCATTCCAGTCTTTTAGGAGACAAATACGGTTGCCGGAGCCCATAGACCCAAATAAAGCACACGCTACATTAAAAAACGGCATTCTCAGGATTACGTTGCCTAAAACAAAACGGAAAGTGCTGATTAGTATTGAATAAAAGGTAAACCCGTACAAAAAGGAACAAATGGAAGAAGATGAAGAAGACAAGTTTGGGGATGATCTGATTAAACTAACTTCGTTCTATTCCGCAAAGCATGAGAAGACGAAACTGAATTGGTTTTGCTACGAATCAGCTCTGAGTTTCGAGCTTGAGATTAAGCGGAAATTAGGGGAAAAATTGAAGCGGTATAAGATCTACGAAAAGGATATAGCGGATTTTTCCGTTCGAAGCGGAAGCAGACATCCTAGCTGATTTCGCACTCTGGGAGTTCAGTTATGGCGGGACCACAGTTATTAAGAAGTATTTAGAGAGGATTTCAAGTTCAAATGAAAGCGAAGGCGAAGTTGATGATATAAAGAAGGAGTTGGTGGAAGGACTGCAAAAAGCGTTCTCATCGTTATTCGAGATAGTGATTGTATTAGAAGACGGGATATTGATAAGGGATGTATTAAGTGATGAAAACCCTATATATACGCTTGTTGATATAGGAATCATTCAAACCGGTGTGGAAGATGCATTACTCTTCACGAGGTTAATACCATTAACGGATTTTTGTATTAGTTGCGGGACATCATTTCCATTCAGAGGGGAATCAAAAAGTCTTCTTATTGCGAAATATAAAAAAGAGGTCAGCCGTGTAAAAAAGAGAAAAGCCGGAGTGAAAATGTATGCTATGTTCTATCGGCAGTGGAAAAAGATTGGAATTCCTTTTGAATATCGCGATTTTTCGGTAGTGTCCTGATATGTGGTTGATATATGGGTAGATTGCCTACCTATATTATGCCAAATAGCAAATTAGAGGCAGATCCTCAAAAAGAGTTTTGCTCCAATCCAAATTACGGCAAAAGGGGTGTGGGCAATATAGTGAGATATGGGCACGACAGAAACGGCAGGCAGCGATTTAAATGTAAGACATGTGATGGCGTCTTTGTAGAAACCAACGGCACGGTCTTCTACAATCGCAAGTTATCAGAAGAACAGATAATCATGATCTGCAAATTGCTGGTAGAGAATAAATTATTTAATCGTTTCCAGCACTTCCTTCGCACGATCAACTCTCACCTTCTTTTCTTTCACCAGTATTTCCGCAACCCTGTCTATCAATTCTCCCTGTGCACCCGCTGCTATTGCGACGTTCCGTGCGTGTAAGGACATGTGCCCTCGCTGAATGCCTTCGGTTGCCAATGCACGCAGTGCAGCGAAATTCTGTGCAAGACCGACCGCAGCAATGATTTCCGCAAGCTCATTTGCCGTTTTCACACCCAGTATCTTGACGTTTATCTTTGCAGTGGGATGAACCATTGTTGCACCA
>DAOUYX010000061.1 GCA_030665925.1 Methanosarcinales archaeon
CAAGTTCTCCAACGCCATCCCCTCCGATAAGCGAAGGGGTATCAGAACCTCCGACAATAAACGGCATGTGGATCGCTTTTATTTCGTCAATAAGTTTGTCCTTTAACATATTCCACGCAATAGTCGGTCCACCTTCTATAATCAATCTTCTAATACCCATGCCGTACAGTTCATTCAAAAGCATCTTTAAATCTACTTTCTTATCGCCCACAACGAGGACTTTCGCACCTTTCTCTTTGATTCTCTCTATATTGTCCTGTGGAGCGGATGTTGTAGTTGCAATAATCGTTGGTGCTTCTTTATCGAGTACATTTGAGTCAAGACTTAAATCTGCCTTACTGCACGGCACGACCCTCACCGGACTCTTCCCTTCTATGTACCTTACCGTGAGCATGGGATTGTCAATCTTAACCGTATTGCAACCAACCATGATGGCATCGGATTTTGCGCGTTCTTCGTGGAGGAACACATTTGCCGCTTCGTCCATCAAGCCCATGATAATCTTACTTGACACGCCTCTTTTCAAGGTCACCTTTCCATCAACCGTAACTTCCGAGAGCATAATTACGTAGGGTCTTTTCACTTCGTATCGCCTCTGGTTGAATTAAAGAGTGTGATTCATATAAAAAGGGCTGTGGAGATTAATTTATATAACCTTTGCGCTTTTGATATAAGAATGAGGGGGTCAGATCATATTGAACATAACAGAATACCGATACAGACTCATATCTTATTTAGACCCGTTTGTTGGGTGGTTATCTAAAATTGGCCTGACTCCCAACCAGGTAACGCTTATTTCCGTCTTATTGGGGCTCACGTCAGCCGCTTTTTATGCAACAAGGCATGTTTATTCTGGCGCGCTCCTCCTGTTTATCTCCTGCCTTTTTGACCTTGCAGACGGTGGAGTAGCTCGTAGGAACAACTCACTAACTAAATTCGGCGCTGCTATGGATTGGATTGCGGACAAGTACGTTGACGGGTTCGTGCTTATCGCTATTGCGCTTGGGCATTATGTAAACGTCATTTACGTCTGCATCGCGCTTTTCGGGTCGTTTATCAACACCTTTATAAAACCTGTTTCATACGCCGAGATAGGATTTGAAGAGCGGAAAGACGGAAAAATCTGCGATGACTTTGAAAGAATAGGCATTTTCGGTAGACCTGAAACGGTTATAACGTTATTGCTGTTTTCCATATTACAGCGATTGGATATTGCAGTTATCATTATCGCTATATTCACCAATATTTCAGCAGTTCAACGTATTATCTACCTCTATCGGAGATACGGGAAAGGATAAAGAATACCTCAAAATGCGGAGGATCAAAGATGGATAAAGTCATACCTATGAAACTTTTATATAGTAATTTGTTCATAGTATAAATATGGAAATGGCAAAAAGGAGTGCTATCGCAGATATAGAAAAGTCACTGGAAGAAGGGAAGAAGCCGATAGAATTATTGAATGCTATTTTAAGCTTTCTTAATTTTAAGCCAGTAGAAATCAGAATTTACAATCTTTTACTGAACTCGTCGTTGACGATAAAACAGATTGAAGACAGGATAAATCTCTCAGAACGAACAATCCGGAAGTATATCCGGGGATTAGACCAGAAAGGGTTCATAATTAAGAAGGTAGAACAGGGCAAAAGGCTTAAATACGTGTATACCGCGGTTCCGATTCGGGAGGCATGGAAGAAAGTAAAAGGTAAAGTACAGGGAATACTGGATGAAGTCACCAGGGTTCTGGAAATAAAGGCTGGGCTTTTTTAGTAGATTGCGAGATTGCAAATACAGTAACTGCATTTTCCTCGCCAAACTCCCAGATTAGCAATGATTGAACTTTTCTTAAGCTACACGGTGCAAACCTTGCGGTACCATCTTCGTTGAAGAGAACAGGTGGATAAAGCTTTTTGCAAAAAAAGTTTCTATTATTACTTCCTTACCTATTTAAAGGGGGTGGAAATCATGGAAGAAAAAGAGAGTGAGGTAACAAAAGCCGTTAGAGAAGCGGTGGTGAACGCGGTTGAGAAGGGAGAAGACATAAAAGAGAAGGCGGGTGAGATTACCCGAGACGCCGTTAAGAAGGCTTTGGAAGGAGCTGAAGTAACAAAGGAAAAAGTGGAATCCGTGGCTAAAGATGCAATGAAAGGCACAATCGAAGGTGCGCAGAAGGCAAAGGTGGAGACTTCTGAGATTGTCAAAGGGGCTGTCGAGGGCATAATCGAAGGTACGAAGCAGGCGGGTGCCAAAGCCGCTGATCTGACGGAACACGCTGCGGAAGCAGCTCTGGATGCCACAAAAGAAGCGGGCGACAAGACGGTAGAAGTGGTGAAAGGAGTGGTAAAGGGTTTTCTCGGTGGAGTTAAAGAGGTTTTAGAGAAGAAGAAAGAATAGAAAATGCCGATTCGCAAGATCGGTGTGATAAGTCGCACATATCGTCATGTCAACCGCTATCGCGAGATTCTCGCGATTTTAGTAAAGTATGGTTTTGGAGATGTATTAGCGAAGCTGGAGTTACAAAAACATCTCGAATTCGGTAAGGGCTTCATATTAGGCAAAGCCGCCGCGGAGATAGCTGCTATTTCGCGCTGGGCACGGGTGCGAATGGCTCTGGAGGAGCTTGGGCCGACATTTGTCAAATTCGGTCAGATTATGAGCACCAGACCGGATATGATACCGCAAGAGCTTATCACCGAACTGGAAAAACTTCAAGAGGATGTACCACCATTTCCGACGGAAGATGCTAAACGGATCATAAAAGAGGAATTGGGCAGTCCTGTTGACAGTATTTTCAAGGATTTGACTGATTCGCCCATCGCTTCCGCTTCCATTGCACAGGTCTATGAAGCGGTATTGCCCGATGGCGAAGAAGTAGCAATCAAGGTTCGGCGTCCGGATATTGACCGAATTATAGAGGTGGATTTGGAGATAATGCTCCACATTGCCACTCTTGTCGAGAGACATCTCAAGGAACTGGACATTGTGCACCCTGTGGGAATAGTGGAGGAATTTGCACGAGTAATCAGGAAGGAGCAGGACTTCAGAATTGAGGCAGCGCATATCGAGCGTTTTGCGAGCATTTTCCAGTCTGACACGACCATTCACGTGCCCCATGTCTATCGTGAGTTCTCCTCAAGTAAAGTCCTGACAATGGAGTTTATTGGCGGGATAAAGGTCTCGGATATTACAAGAGCAGAAGTGCAAGTTCAAGACTCCAGCATTGATCCGAAAGTCGTGGCAGCACGGGGCGCCGACCTTATTTTGAAACAGATATTTGAACACGGCTTTTTCCACGCAGACCCCCATCCGGGAAACATCAGGGTGCTGAAAGACAATGTCATTTGTTTCCTCGATTACGGAATGATGGGGGCTCTGTCAGCACGGCATCGAGAAGACCTGGCTGACGTGCTCATCGGAATTATAAACAAGAACGAGAGTAAAATCACGAAAACGATTTTGAAATTATCCGCGTCCGGATACGGACAAATGGTAGATAGTGAGAAGTTAGAATCTGATATTGCCGAACTTATCGAAGTTTATGCTTATTGTACACTCGAAGAACTCGAAATAGGAAGCCTGCTGCACCGTATTATGAGCGTGGTTGCGGGGCATCGCCTAAAAGTGCCCCCGGACTTCTACCTGCTTGCAAAAGCACTGGTGACCATAGAAGGTGTGGGCAGAGAACTGGACCCCAAATTTAACGCGGTAAAACATGCCAAACCGTTTGCCGAAAAGTTAATCCTGAAACGCATGAGTCCACTGAGGCTAATCGAAGACTTCCATCTCTCCGCCATTGAAGCGAGCTTGCTGATGCGTGACCTTCCTGCCGAAGCGAGGGAGATATTAACACTGATAAAACAAGGTGAGGCAACGATTAAATTTGAGCACAAGGGTCTTGACCCAATGCTCAAAACCTTCGACCAGACCAACAATCGTTTAGTGTTTGCAATTGTTTTAGCTTCTCTTGTAATCGGTTCTGCCCTTATTGTTCTTTCCGGTGTTCCGCCCAGGTGGCACGAAATACCGGTTATTGGCATCATCGGTTTTCTCGGAGCAGGAATATTGGGCTTCTGGTTGCTATTCTCCATTCTGCGGCATGGAAAAATGTAAAAGCGGCGCTGTCTAAAGATATAGTCACCGCCGAGAGCGCGGAGACCACAGAGTTCTTAGACTGTTCCAATCATGCCTGTCAGAATCGGCACTATTCTTAAGAGAATTTTGGTTTACTCCTCTTTCCGTTCCATCATTCATATACTTTTGGGATGTTTTTCAAAATTATCTTTAAGTCTTTATATGAAGCTATTTATGCATATCTATGAACCAGTATATACCAAGTATAATAATGAACGAGATGAGGAAGTGGAAAAGATGAAGATAAAAGAATACTTCAGGATGCTGAGGGTCAAAGAATGGATAAAGTTCTTTACACTTGTTCCACTTATAGGCGCAGTTTTAGCGCATGCTACGCCGCCCATTCTTATTTTAGTCGGCGTAATCTTCTTCTGCGTGATAGGATATGGGTTCGTCATAAACAACTATTTCGACGTTGAAATAGACAGGCGGCATACACAGAAAGTCATGCTGGGTAAAAATCCGCTCTCAACGGGCAAGGTAACGAAAAAAGGAACTTTTATGCTCATGAGTCTGCTGCTCGCGATTCCAATCGCACTTTCCTGCTTTTTAACCCTAAACGGTCTTTTATTCACGTTGTTAAGTATTGCTTTCTTCACACTCTATTCAATGAGATACATAAGGCTTAAAGAACGGTTTATTGTGGATATAATAACTCATGGTTTGATGTTTGGTGTGTTTCCCTTTTTAGCGGGATTTACGCTGGCAGGGGGCGTTTTAAATACGCTTACTCTATTAATCGCATCCCTGTTTATGATAGTTGGCTGCGGGGCTTTACTCACGCATCAAATAAACGATTACGAGGAAGATTTTGGGAATTCGAGTACCACCGTAGTTAGAGCGGGGCTGAAAAGGGGGTGGGCGCTGCTCCTCTTTTTTGTTCTTCTCTCCATTGCGAATTTGGAGCTGATTGCTCATTGTTGCGATATTGGAATGATGCTTCACAGCGGTGCGTTTGCGTATTTAATCGCATATCCGCTCTATACATGCAGAGGTGAACTCCAGGGTGTTATCAGTAATTATTCCTGCGCTGAATGAGGAATAATTCTATTTATATACAAAAGCACAAAGTTTATTAGAATCCTTTTTTAGATGTTTGCAAATCAAATCTGGAGCAAATTATGAAACACGTAAAGTGGTTTGAAGAGGTGGGGACAGGAGATGTAGCCCTGGTTGGGGGCAAAAACGCATCTCTCGGGGAGCTGATAAGAAATCTGCGAGAAAAGGGTGTGAACGTTCCTTCCGGGTTTGCCATTACTGCGGATGCGTATAAATACGTGATAGAAAAGGCAGGCATACGTGAGAAGATCAAGGATACGTTGGCGGATTTGGATACGCACGATATGGAGAATTTGTCCACGAGAGGTCGTAAGATACGGGAGCTGATAGAAAATGCACCATGTCCAGAGGACCTTGAGGAGGAGATAAGAATGGCTTATCGCGAGATGGAGCAGAGATACGGTGAAAATGTGGACGTTGCGGTGAGAAGCAGTGCAACGGCAGAGGATCTACCGACGGCGAGTTTCGCGGGACAGCAGGAGACTTATCTGAATGTTCGAGGAGAAGATCAACTGGTGGAAAAGGTGATGGAATGTTTTGCTTCTTTATTCACTGACAGAGCGATCTCCTATCGCGTTGATAAAGGATTTGACCACCTCAGCGTGTATCTCTCTGTTGGCGTACAGAAGATGGTTCGCTCTGATTTGGCGTCTGCAGGTGTCATGTTTTCCATAGATCCCGAATCGGGCTTCAGAGATGCGGTTTACATCACGGGCGCATACGGGTTAGGCGAGAATGTCGTGCAGGGCACCGTCAATCCTGACCAGTTCTACGTCTTTAAGCCAACGTTAAAGGAAGATTTTAGACCCATTGTGGAGAAGAAACTGGGTGCGAAGAGAAAGAAGATGGTTTATAAGGAAACGGAGACAGGTACCGAGCAGAAGGATATCACGATAGAAGAGCAGAGAAAGTTCGTGCTGAGTGACGATGAGGTGCTCACGCTCGGAAGATGGGCGTGCATTATCGAAGACCACTATGGTATGCCGATGGATATCGAATGGGCAAAGGATGGAATAACCAATGAACTCTTCATCGTCCAGGCGAGACCGGAAACGGTGCATTCACAGAGAGATCTTACCGGCTTCGAGACGTATGTGCTTGAGGAGGATAGGGATTTACTTAAAGAAGAAGGGAAGCTGTTAGTCGAAGGCGAGGCGGTTGGTCACAAGATCGGGTCTGGTGAGGTGAATGTAATAGAAGATGCAAGCGACATCCGGAAATTCAAGCCAGGTCAGGTTCTGGTAACGAAGATGACCGACCCAGACTGGGAGCCGATAATGAAAGTAGCAGGTGCGATTGTCGCGGACAAGGGCGGAAGAACCTGCCATGCGGCTATAATTTCCAGAGAGCTGGGAATACCCTGTGTAATCGGGACGGATAATGGTCAGGAGATTTTAAAAGGTGTAAAAGAGGTTACCGTAGATTGTTCTGAGGGTATAGGGCGGATCTACGAGGGAAAGTTGAAATACCGTGTGGATAAGCTGACCACGAGCAACCTGCCAAGACCCTGCACCCAGATAATGATGAATGCCGGAGTACCGGAAAATGCGTTTGTCCACGGTCAAATTCCGAATGACGGCGTGGGATTAGCCCGTGAGGAGTTCATCATCAATTCTTATGTCGGCATACATCCGCTGGCGCTGATAGACTATGAGCAGTTGAAGAGCCGAGCGAAAGAGGACGAGAAGATCGCAAGCGTAATTGAGAAGATAGACGAGCGAAGCGCTTCGTACGCGGACAAAGTACAGTTCTTCATTGATAATTTAGCGATGGGCATAGGGAAGATAGCAGCAGGATTTTATCCCAATGACGTAATTGTGCGATTATCAGACTTTAAGACGAACGAATATGCAAACTTACTCGGGGGGTATCTGTACGAGCCGGAGGAGAGCAATCCAATGATCGGTTGGAGAGGTGCTTCTCGGTATTACGACAAGAAATTCAAACCCGCATTTGGATTGGAATGCAAAGCAATAAAGAAAGTAAGGGAGGAGATGGGACTGACCAATGTGAAAGTGATGGTCCCGTTTTGCAGGACGCCGGAAGAAGGCAGGAACGTAATAAAGACGATGAATGAGTTTGGTTTGAAACAAGGTGAAGAAGGATTAGAAGTGTATGTGATGTGTGAGATCCCCTCGAACGTTATTTTGGCAGACGAATTTGCAGACGTGTTTGACGGGTTCAGCATAGGCTCGAACGACTTGACGCAACTGACGCTTGGTTTGGATAGGGATTCGGACCTCGTAGCACACCTATTTGATGAAAGGAACGAAGCGGTGAAGCGGCTGGTGAAGCACGTCATAGAGGCTGCGCATGAACACGAGCCCAGAAGGAAGATAGGGATTTGCGGACAGGCACCGAGCGATTTCCCGGAATTTGCAGAGTTCTTAGTGGAATGCGGGATAGACTCGATTTCGCTGAACCCGGATGCTGTAATATCCACAAGGTTAAATGTTGCGGAAGTAGAGAAGCGGATTGGAAAATGTACATAAAAATACGAGCGGTAGATGTTGTAAGGGCGCCACCGGAACGGTTGGGTGACGATTTGCAAGTTGTAGTGAAGGAGATGCTACGGGAGAAGCTGGAAGGGCGGTTGGATAAAAAGCTTGGGATGGTCATTGCGATCTTGGATATCGTGGACATAAAAGCGGGACGAATATTGATAGGAGACGCCGGTGTTTATTATGAAACCGTTTTTGACATGCTTGTTTTCAGACCCAAGATGCAGGAGATTGTAGAAGGAGGAGTGGTGGAGATAGTGGAATTTGGCGCTTTTGTGGAAATAGGTCCGTTAGATGGATTGTTGCATATCAGTCAGATTACTGACGAATATATCTCGTATGATGAGAAGGGCGCGAAGCTCGTTACCAAGGATACCGGCAGAAC
>DAOUYX010000093.1 GCA_030665925.1 Methanosarcinales archaeon
TCATCGTGAATTTCGGCTACCGCAGGGACCGTGCAATACGGCTTGGTTGTCGCCCCTTGTTTGCCATAGCAATCATCCTTCGCTGATTAGCGAGGTCAAACTACTCTTCGAAAGGGGCATTTTTATATTAGTCTTTTTTTCCTATTTAAAGTTACCGATGATGAATGTCTCTGAGCATAAAGAGCGCTAAATATTTTTTCCCGTTTGCCAACCGAAAAGCTTAACTATTGACGCGGGAGTAATTAGTATATGTCGCAAATGAAACCAGAGGGATTGAAAATAGCGGCAATACTGACAGTAGCAATATTTTTGGTATCTTCAGTATACGCTGCGACACTATGCTCTTATAAAGGTCCTGATACCTCCGAACATGATTTACAGCTTTCTGATTTCTTGGTAAGTGGCGATAGCCCTGTAAGGGTTGACGATAAAGTATCTGTAAGCTTTAAGCTGACTAACATTGGCAAATATTCGGTGACTTTTGATGACAAATACGGCGTTTTCGTAGCAGTGAAAGACCCTGATGGTAAAAACAGGACTTTTGGGAATACTTATCAGGGAAAAACTTTGAAGTCAGGAGGTTCTGCACCCTTTGAAACAGATATAACAGTGGATAAAGAGGGTGAGTGGACTTTATGGGCGTCTTATTGCATAAAATTGGCAACTGGCGGGACGAAATGCGGTCCCGAGGAGTGGCATGCGTGTAAAATAAAGGTGGAAGCGAAGCCGACATGCCCTGAAGGATGTGAATGCTTGACCGAAGCGCAAGCGAAGGAGCTTGGCTATGAATATTGCCAAGGTGAGAAAACTGTGTGTGGATATGACCAATATCAAAACCCGATGTATTGCTATGAGAAGCCGGCGGTGACGCCTACGCCGACACCTAAGATAACACCGACACCTACACCTGTAGTTACTCCAACTCCCTCACCTTCTCCCACACCTACACCAACTCCGCCGAAAGAGGATACCACGCCTCCTACTATAATCACAACAAAAAATCCCGAAGAACCAAAGCTTGGGGATAAGGTAAGATATGAAGTAAAAGCAAGCGACCCAAGCGGGATTGGGCTGATTGAGATATGGATGAACGGGGAGAAGAAGAGAACTTGCTTTGGTCCTTTATGTAACTACACTTCGCCATCAATAGAAGAAGGCCCGGAATTTGGTGCTTTTGTGGTAGATACCGCGGGTAACAGTAAGGTCGAAGGGGTTGTCCCAGTTGATGTTAGACCACATGTCGGAGAGCCTTGGTGGTTTGAGGATGTTGACGATGACGGCATAGAAAACATATTTGACAACTGCAGATATGTACACAATCCTACTCAAGAGGATAATGACCTGGACGGGGTAGGAGATGTATGTGATGACTGCGATGCAGATTTAGTCTGTAGGAGACAGGGGGGACATGTTCCCGCTTCTCCTGGATATTCATGTTTTGGTGCACCGGGAGGATTTTACAGAGATGGGATTCCATATCATGATTACTTCTATGATCTGGTCTCTGAGAATGGGTGTGGTTGTAAAGACGAAGATGGCGGATTAAATTACTTTGAAAAAGGCATGGTATATGTCGAGAAGGTAGATTTTATGATATTAGGCAGAGGAGTAGGAAACTGTAGAAGTTGGAGTGAATGTGAAGTTGCTGGAGAAGACACATGCATAAACTCAACGTATCTTAAAGAGTATTATTGCGATTCAGACGGTGTAGGTAACTATACGATAAAATGTCCTGCGGGTTGCTTAAACGGTGCTTGCATATGTCCTGATACCGATGGAGGAGAGAATTACCATGTAAGGGGAAGTGTTGCAGGTATGCGAGATTATTGTTTGGATTCAACAACATTGAGGGAGTATACTTGTGATATAGATTACCTTGGGAATCTCATTGCTAAAGGGATGAATGTCACATGTCCTTATGGCTGCGATAATGGTGCTTGTGTGTGCAGGGATTCTGATGGTGGAAGGAATTACGAAGTTAGAGGAAGAATAGGAAGTGATGAGGATTACTGCTCTGATAGTCGAACATTAGTGGAATATTATACAGAGATAGAGAATGGCGAGTGTAAAATAAGGAGTGAAAGACATACATGTGAGGGACTCTGCCAAGATGGAAAGTGTCTTCCTCCTGCGTGTGATGACGGCGTTCAAGATAGAGATGAGGAAGGAGTTGACTGTGGTGGAAGCTATTGCCCACCTTGCAGTCAATGCGATACGGGAGCAAAATGGGCGCCACATGATACTCCTTGCAGGCACCACTGGCCTACCGATGAGGGGCAGAGCATAGGCATGAACACGCATGACGATTCTTGTGCAATCGTTGAAGTTTGTCATCCAGACCTCGATGATATTGTGGCAGATGCCATCACCTGCTGTGAACATGCCGATTATGCAACAAGATTCACGGGACATCGTGCTGCTGGAAAATGCAGTGCGTGCTCTTATGCAAGAAGCCATTCTGGAATAGATACTGATTATAACCCGACTACATTCAAGAAATGCCTTGGTCTCTACGGCATAAAAAGTCTCGAAAGCGGTGCTGTTTACATGCAAGGATATTTCGATGGAGAATTTTCTTGCTGGGGTGATCCTACAGCAGAAGGTTGTGCTAAATGGCGTGTTGATCCGCCTGCATGGGAGATGGGAACGCCAGCAAGTTGTGCAGGTCCAGGAGCACAACCTGACTTTCAAATGGGTGGGCATATATGTGGGTACAAATTTGTATGGGTATATACTCACTCACAGGGATGGCACAAATATAAATGGCGTAAAGATGGATACTGGAATTCTGATACAGATTACACAAAAAACAGCGACAGTGTTTGCGATGTTCCAGCACATGCAAGCATTAACCGACTTTCAACTGGTACCTGTGTTGATTACTCCTTTGCCGTTACAACGGTTCTGAGAAAGATGGGTTACAGTAAAGATGAAGTATTCTCGGTTAATGGAGATGGACACGGCTACAACCTCGTAAAGTTCCCGGGAGAAACAAAATGGCATTATGTAGATACGGTTGGAAACAACGGCGGGGCTGTGTATGGCGGTACAGGTTTTCCACAGATTTACAATGCAACTGGGCACTGCGTTGCTTGGTACGACTATTGTAGGAACATGGATGAGGGCTGTTCAAACGACTACTATTCACAGAGTTGCGATAATTGTCCCTCAAATAATGAAATATTTGGTTGTGAGGGTATTCGAAGATGAGACAAATAAAATATATCGTAGTTGCAATACTCGTAGTTATGCTATTAAGCAGTATAGCTTCGGCGATTACACCCATAGAAGATGAAAGACCGCCCGAAGTCCCTGCTGATGCAGAGGTTCAGATAGGTGAAGAAATTGAGGAGGCTAAAGAGATAGTTACTAAGAAAACTAACATGACGATAGAGAGGATACATGACGATGAAGCAAAAATTGGTGAAGAAATAGAGATTAAACTGAAGATAACCAATCTCGATAACGAAGAAATTAAAATATTCGTAAGTGAAACACATAGAGTAGGGATAGAATACATTGATCCAATAGAGATAAAATACTTGCAATATCAGGCTTTAAAAATACCATATTATAGCTGGGATATAACACTGCCTGCAAAAGGCAGTAAGGAGATAGTCTATCACATTAAACCACAAAACATAGGGATGATCACTTTCTCCCCGGCAGTAGTAAATGACGAATATGGCAATGTATTTGAGTCGAACCCAACAAACATAAAAATAACCTGCAACCCAAACGGTAAGTGCGAGCCTGGCGAAAACTATATCTTTTGTCCAGAAGACTGCACAACTGGAATTGCAGATGGTATTTGTGACGGTGTTAAAGATGGAAGGATTGACCCGGACTGTGCTGAAGGAGTTGACCCTGATTATGCAGCAGCACCCGTATCTACACCGAGACAAACTCCGAGCTTTTTACCTATTGCACTTGCTGTGGTAGTAATCTTAGCAGTCGTTATAATCTTAGCAGTGTTGTTTAGGAGACGTAAAAAAGGATAAAAACTTCTTAGCACATGGCTGCAAAATCCCCCTTCATTCCGCTTCGGGTTCATGCAGTGGCGTAGAAAATGCTTTCTCCACTGATGGCCGGTGAATCGCGTTGTAAGAACAGAAAGGAATTATACGCCCGTCAGGTGTGGCATAGTGAATCCCGCATCGCTTAACCCGTTCTAAATCGTAATTATAGGCATCCTGGAAGTGCATCGCACCGATAAAAAGCGCTTTACGATGAAACTCAGCAAGCGACTCGCGATTGCCCTTCTCCAGTATATCCGTAAGGGAAGTGAAGTTATCGAATACCGCCGGCGCTTTCTCCCGGTCTATAAACTTCCCCCCTAACCTCATCATCTTCGCCATCGCTTTCAGTTTGCCAATCTTCGATTTATTTATCTCTTCTGCGCTCTCCATTAAGAACTCCATGAGGCCCTCAACGTCTATGAATTCTGTTATCGGTATAAACTTCCCGTTTTCCACAAACACATACGTTGCCGCACCGCAATGCGGATGCACCGACAATTCCAATTGTGGCACACCTTTCCATGCCTCCACGAAATACGAGATGGGGAGGACAAACGGCACGGGATAGAAACTCTCACGTGGTATTTCACCATCTGTTTGCTCTTCCAGGAGCTTTATGGAATCAGGAATAGTTATTCTTCCTTTCTTCCTCTCTTTTTCATCCACTCTACCCTCGAAAGAGATAGGCTGTACGTTCACTCCTTTTATAATATCCAGGTTCTTGGCTGCAAATCGTACCATATCTCCCATCTGGTCATCATTTACGCCCTTCATAAGTGTGGGAACGAGCACGATACTTCTTATTCCGCCTTGCCGGCAGCTCTCTATCGCCTTCAACTTCGTCTTTAACGCCGGTATGCCCCGTAATACTTTATAAGGCTCGTCTGTCACTCCGTCGAACTGCAGATAGACGGTGTGCAAGCCTGCTTCTCTCAACTCACGACAGAACTCTACGCTCTTTGCCATTACTATGCCATTCGTCGCTACCTGAATATGAGCAAAGCCGAGGTTACGTGCCATTTTGACAATGTCCACTAAATTCTCTCGCACTGTGGGTTCGCCACCGGCAAACTGAATCGCAGGGCACGGTGGTACTTCACTCCTGAGCAGCTTCATCATCGCCTCCAGTTGCTCCATCGTCGGCTCGTAGAGGTAACCGGCGACCGCAGCATTTGCGAAACAGGTTGGGCAGTGCTGGTTGCACCTGTTTGTGAGGTCTATAAGTGCAAGCATGGTCGAACTCTTGTGCTCAGGGCAGAGTCCGCAATCAAACGGGCAGCCCTTAACGCGCTCTGTATTTTGAATACCGGCTTTGCCCTCGTATCGCCACTTTGCGAATTTCTTGTACAGTTCAGCATCAGACCAGTACACGTCATCGAATTCGCCGTGTTCCTTGCAGCTCTTCTTCATCAATATCTTTCCATCTTCCTCGTACACGTCCGCATCAATGACTTTAAGACACTGCGGGCACAGCGATTTCGTCTTCATTCTCTCCATTTGCCATTCATTCATATCCAGAATAATTTATAAAATAAGTGTGAAATTAGAGATATATAAAGTTACATAAAAGTAGATATAAAGAGAGGATGCAAACAGCAATAGAAGTCGTAGAGGATATAAAAAGTGGAAATATATCCTGTGAAGAATTACTATCGAAAATCTACGACAGGATAGAGAAAAGCGAATTGAATTGTTATATCACGTTAAACAAAGAGAACGCACTTGAAAAAGCGCGCGAAGTGGATAAGAAGCGTGAAGAGGAGGAGTTTGAGCAAAAGAAACTGCTCGGCGTGCCCATAGCCATCAAGGATGCCATCTCTACAAAGGGTATTCAAACCACGTGCGCATCAAAGATTCTTACGGGTTACGTTCCGCCCTACGATGCTACGGTAATAGAGGCACTGAAGCGAGAAGGAGCGATAATCATAGGGAAAACGAATATGGACGAGTTCTGCATGGGTACTTCCACGGAAACAAGTTATTATGGGCCGACGAAAAACCCGCACGACCTCACCCGCGTGCCTGGAGGCTCTTCAGGCGGTAGTGCAGCGGCTGTATCGGCAGGAGAAGCTGTTATTGCTCTTGGTTCTGATACCGGTGGCTCTATTAGATGTCCTGCTTCGTTCTGCGGCGTCGTCGGACTGAAAACCACGTACGGGTTCGTTTCACGGTACGGGCTTATCGCATACGCCAATTCGTTGGAGCAGATAGGTCCGATAGCATCTTCGGTGACAGATACCGCATTGCTCTTGGAAGTAATATCCGCGAAGGATGAACGGGACAGTACGCAGATAAAGATTGAAAATAACGCACCGACGAACTACTGCTGGTCATGGCGAAACGGAACGACGGGAAGCGGAAGTGAAGAGATTATCAAGGGTATGAGGATCGGCGTTCCCAAAGAGTTCATCGAGGGCGCTTCTCCGGCAGTTAAAAAGTCCGTGTGGGACGCGGTACACAAATTTGAGGACTTAGGTGCGAGCTACGAGGAGATAAGCATGCAGAACTTGAAATA
>DAOUYX010000025.1 GCA_030665925.1 Methanosarcinales archaeon
AGCATATAATAGCGAGGTGGAACGGGCGTTCCAGAAAATGGAACAAGTGTTCCGGAAAATGGAACAAGTCCAAAAGTCGAGGATTTTCAGATGGATTTGGAGATTTAAAATCAAATATTTATTTCTATGCCGCCACTTAAACCAATGACAGCCTTCTCGAATCCGTTCTTTCTCACATAATCCCTGATTCCTAACCTCAAAGCGCCATAAATTTCTCTTATGGGGTCTTCCCCTTCCAGAATTATCTCAGCGCCGTCCAAATTTGTTATTACGAGGTCTTCCTCAAACTGTTTACCTTCAGCAATTAGGGCTCCTTCTTTATTAAAGACGTAACTTCTGCCATCGAATACCAGGTCATCCTGGCCACCAACTAAATTAACATATACGATTGGAATATTATTCTCTTTTGCTCTTTTTACAATTAATCCTCTTCTCTCTTTACTTTTTCCGGCGTAAAAGGGGGAAGCGGAGATGTTCACGATGAAGTCAGCCCCGAGCTTCACTTGTATTCCTGTTGGACCATTATCAACCCAAATATCCTCGCAGATGTTTATTCCCAGCTTAAGTCCGTTAAGATTGAAGATAGAACTCTCAGTCGCCGGCTTAAAATATCTCTTCTCATCAAAGACATCATAGTTCGGCAGATGGGTCTTGTGCGGTATTCCTATAAGCCTTCTATTTTGAATAATAGCAGCAGCATTATAGATATTCTCACCAAACTCGTCAACGAAGCCGATGATAACAGCAATGTCTTTCGTTTCATTTATAATTCTCTCTAAGGCTTCTTTGCTCGCCTTAATGAATGAAGGTTTTAATGGGAGGTCTTTTGGTGGGTAACCGGTGGTCGTCAATTCTGGAAATATCACTAAATCCACATCTTTCCACTTCGCTTTTTTGATGTATTCGATTACCTTTTCTGTATTACCATCTATATCTCCAACGGTTGCATTTATCTGGGCGAATGCTAATTTATACATGTTCTCACTTCAGATAAAGAAAATGTACGAAAATAAAAAATAAAAAAGAGGGGGGAAGATACCCTCACAAAGCTTCTTCTCCCCTCTCTCCGGTTCTAACTCGTATCGCCTCTTAGACAGGCAGCACAAATATCTTGCCATCGCCGATATTTCCCGTGTACGCGGTTTCACGTATGATTTTCACTACCTTCTCTGCATCCTCGTCTCGCACGACCATGTCTATCTTCATCTTTGGAACCATCTCCATCAGGTATTCATCGCCTCTCCACATGAGCTTTGCACCTTTTTGTCTGCCTCTTCCCCGTATCTCCGTTACGTTCATGCTCACCAGTTTTTCTTTTTCTAACGCGTTCTTCACTTCGTCCAGCTTCTCAGGTCTTATTATCGCCTCTATTTTTTTCATTTTTATCCCCCTTTTTCTCCTGTTTTCGGCTCGTTCTCTCTTTCAATAACCGCTTCGCTCATACGTATTATCCTCGTTGGTCTCGCAGGTTCCGTGTACACAAAATCTGGATACGTAACCACACCGTGCTCACTGATGTCGAGACCTGCAAGTTCCTCTTCTGGCGATACTCGTATCCCTAACGTATGCTTGAGTATGTAGAAGAGCAGGAAGCCAGTGCCGAAAGCCCATGCGAAGTTCACAACCACGCTTATGAGCTGACAACCGAAGAACCCTGCATTTCCATAGAACAGCCCGGTAATGAACGGCGCCGCAGTTGCGTAATTGCCGTAGGTCCCGTCAGCAAACAAGCCAAGTGCTAAAAGCCCCCAAGTTCCGTTGAGACCGTGCACTGGTATTGCACCAACGACGTCATCCACACCTCTTCGCTCAAGGAACCAGTAGCCGTAACAGACGATGAAGCCTGCTACTATGCCTATAACCACGGAAGCCCACGGAGCCACCCAAGCACAAGCTGCTGTTATCGCAACCAGACCAGCAACTGCACCGTTTACCGTCATCACCACGTCTGCTTTGCCGAACTTCTTCCAGGTGATGAACATCGCGGTCATTGCAGCCGCAGCAGCACATAAGTTTGTGTTCACTGCTATTACAGATATCCGCAGCTCATGAGCAGAAAGCGTGCTGCCCGGATTGAAGCCGAACCAGCCGAACCACAGGATGAAAGCACCAAGCACTGCAAACGTGATGCTGTGTCCCGGTATTGGTATGGGCTTTCCTTCTTTGGTGTACTTGCCTATTCTCGGTCCCAGCAGCAAACAACCCGCGAGTGCGACATATCCGCCTACCGCATGTACGACACCCGAACCCGCGAAGTCAAGTGCACCGTAGCCGCCTCCGAGAGAAGTCATGAAGTCCGCCGAACTCAGCCAGCCACCGCCCCAGAGCCAGTGCCCGTAGATTGGATAGATGACTGCACAAATGACCACACTGTAGATGACGTAAACGCTGAACTTCGGTCGCTCTGCGATTGCGCCGCTTACGATTGTCGCTGCTGTTGCACAGAAGACCAGCATGAAGAACCAGGTCAGACTGGTGCCGACATCGTATGCTTCGCCTGCTAAGAAGAAACCGTCCGTTCCAACGAGCATGTATGCGGAAGTGCCCATCATCAACGCAAAGCCAACGGCAAAGAAGGCAAGCGAACCCACTGAGTAGTCCACCAGGTTCTTCATCAGCACGTTGCTAACGTTCTTCGCCCTTGAAAAGCCCGCTTCAAGCATCGCAAACCCCGGCTGCATGAACATCACCAGAAACCCGCAGATTAATACCCAGACATAGTCCACCGGCGCACCGGGATTCTCTTCAAGCGTACTTGCTCCTGTTGGGTCTGCTGCCATTACTCCTGGTGCCAGTGCCAGTATCATGCCCAGCATCACGAGCACGACAGTCAACCGTCTTACCGATGTTTCTCTTTTCTCTTTTTCCATCTTTTACGTTTTATTTACCTCCTGCTCTGACGTTGCTTAAAGGCTCCTATTAGACTATTTGAGAACTTTGCACAAAGATTCACAAAAGTTATGAAAGGTAAATATCTACAAAACAAAAGGATTAATGAGGATAAAATGAAAGCACCGGAACGAATCACGATAGCGATGGATGAAGAAACTTTCGGAATATTCAAAAAGATGAAGGAGGATTTAGGGATATCGCAAAGTGAGTTAATGCGTGAAGCATTGAAATTTTACAGCAAGCATAAAACGCTATTTGAATTCATCGAAGATAAGAAGGTTTACACGCATGCTGAGATGCTTTCGGCTGGCGAACACATCATCATGGACATTGACCACTGGCTCTTATTTCTGAGCTTTATTGATTCGCATCCCGATAAGGAACGGTTCTGGGACTTGCATCGAGAAGTATGCCAGGCGCATGCAGAGCAGTTCAAACACAAATTTTATCGTGCAGAATATATACTAAAACGACTCGAAACTTGCAATTTCTTTAAATTAAGCAAAACGTCTAAAAACGAGTTCACTCTGGTTTTAGGTTCTGATGTGCCAAAGAAATTCGTTAAGACTGAGCTTGAGGAGATATTCGCCGGGATGGGTCTCAAAGTGGAGATAAAAGAGGATTTGGCAAAGCTGAGGGTGAAGGTCTTGCAAGATTTAAATCGCTGAGTTCAGAAATAAAAAGCACAAAAATAAGGGTGTTTTTCCACCCCTATTTTGCCAACTTTTAAAAAACTTTCACGACGTTAGTATCTCCTCGAACAACTCCGCCTCCAGTTCATGCAGCATTGGTATCTCCGTGACCTCAGATGCGAGCTTGCTCAGTGTCGCAATGTCGCTGCGGTCTATCAAATCCAGTTTGAACTTGCGCGTGCCAGCGAGCAACTGCTTCAAGCCGAGTCCTAACCTCTCGCTGAGATACGTATAGACGCCAACCGCAGACCATGGTATCTCCTTACCTACTCTATCGCCGTATTCTTCTTTTAACTCATCAGCAGCGATAAAGAACTTTTCCGGATTGTTACCGTATTTATTTACGAAATCCCTCGGCAAAGTCTTCTTTTCAGCGAGTTCAGTGAAATAAAGGGCTTTCATCGCTGCTGTTAACGGTGACCGCGCCATCGTGATTGATTTTACGAACGGTCCATTGCCAAAGTTGCTCATTGCTATCGTCTTGAACATCTGCGTCTCGTTTATGAAGCCGCCAGCCATGCTTATGTCAGGCACGTATTTTCCCGCCCGCTCCAATATCCTTGCGCACTTCAATATCTGCGCTTCTAAATAAACGGTTGGCGTGCTCATCTCGTTCATCATCGGCACTGGACTCATTCCCGTCCCACCACCAGCGCCGTCAAACGTTATATAATCCACTTTCGCCTCGGAAGCGACTTTCATCGTCCATGCCACGTCCACTGGGCGGTAAGCACCTGTTTTTATCGTTACATATTTTGCGCCTATGTCACGCAGCCATTCGACATCCTCTATAAAACCGCGTTCCTCAGGAAATCCGACACGGCTGTGCCGCTCGAAGGTCTTGAACAGGCCGTCTCGAAAAGCCTCCTGAACCGCAGGCTCTTCGGGATCCGGCTGCACAATGTATCCCCTCTTCTTCAGGTCCAATGCTCTTTCCAGCGAAGATACACGTATTTCACCGCCTATTGCCTTTGCACCCTGGCCCCATTTCCGCTCTACTATGTTCACATCCAATTTTGACACTACATACTCGTCCACGCCGAACCTCTGGTCTTCTACATTCGTTTGCACCGCGATGTCACCGTATTTGCCGTCCCAGTATTCTTTGAAAAGCTTTACTCTGCGCTCCATTTCCGGCGATTTCGTCACTTTCCCGTTCGTGAATACTGATTCTTTATCAACGCCACAGACGTTCTCTCCGATGATAACCACTATGCCCGTGAGTGCGGCACCGATAGCAAGTGCATCCCAGTTGTTTCTTCCTACATCCGTGGACCCAAAAGCGCCACTTGCCAGTGGTGTCTTTAGAGGAATACCGCCTATCTCCGATTCTATGCTCACATTCGGAAATACCGCTACATCCGAGTCCGGTTCTATCCCTTCCGCGCCTCTCAATCGCGAGAGGATATTAAAGTCCGACCAATCAAGTCCGTAATCCTTGTTTGACGCAGCAGTACTCCATCCATATTGCTCTGGCTCAGGATACAACACCTCTCGACCTCTAAACGCCGACTTCCCTATCTCGCATAGCACCATGCACTCCTTCACGCATATCGGACACATTCCACTTAGCGTGTTCACATCTCTCCTTCTCACGGACGTTCCCGTGGTAGACCTCGCATTCGCGTATATATCTGGCATTTCAAACACCCCCTCTTAGTTGTAATGTAAATGAATACGGATTCGTCAAACACGCAGAGCAAATCTCCATTTGCTCCCGTATCATGCCATAATTCCTGCTCTTCTTATTAAAAGCGAACCGCTCCATCTTTTTTATTCCTTCAGAATCCATCTGCTTCGTCTCTATAATCCCTGCGGAAGCAGAAGCATTTACGAGCTCTTCTCCTACCTTTGTCCTGAGTATTAATGTCGTCCAGCCTACGGGCGAACCAGAAGAGCCTGCTGAAACGTCCGCAAGTTGTGATGAGAAGTCCTCGCAGACCCTGCAGGTGTCCCGCACGCAATGGTCCAGATCTTTAGTCGGAATAATAAACTCCTTCTCCTCTGTAACAACTATGAAATTCCCCTTTGAGACATAAAACCTCTCCACCTCTTTGATGTCTATTCCCTCCCTTTCTGACAGGAAGGTGACCAAATCACGGTGCCAGAACTCTTCAGTGCCAAAGAGCCCGATCAAGAGTTTCACCCGGTCCAGCTCTAAAGAGGAGTCGTGCAGAGCTTGGAGCCTTCGCACCGCCTCCACATTACAACCCGTACCGACCATCGCGATCTTCTCATAGCCACGGTCTATCGCCTCCCACACTCCCAGAACAGAAGGACAAGCGGTGTATTTCGGACCTATGCCAAGCAGAACTTCTTCCGGCGTAGTGGCGACGAAAGGTTCGGCTCTCCAATCTTCCGTCCGCGTAGCGACGACCGCAGCGTCTATAAATCCTGTTTTTAACGCCTCGTACAGCATTGCAGTTATAACGCTGCCATCCTGTCCCACCTCTCCCAGGCCCTTGTCCGTTGCTCTCGCACTTGTCATCTCCTTATAGTATCCAAGAATTCGCCCCTCGGGTGAGGACGCACAGGGACTGAAATCGCACACTCCGTATTCCATCCTCGGGCATTCCCCCTCGCATAACCGGCAAGCGGCGAATGAGCGTGGGCAGAAACTGAAACAGAAGCCCTTTGACACCGTCCCGCCACAACCCTTCTCAAACACTATTTCTTCCGCTTTATACTTCTTAAAATCCGGTATGAACGCTGCACACGCACCACAATAGCAGCATACTGGAAAACCCCTCTCGTTTGCCATAAACTATGTTTCTCCTCCGTTTATTTTTTATCCGCACTATCTCCCCGTACTCTCTCATACAGAAGTACATAAAAAGCTATTTATGAACTTTTCATAAAAGTTATGAACTCTTCACAGCACCGATAAATACTCTTTTAACTCCCATTCCGTTACGTTCACCCGGTACTCATCCCATTCCACTATCTTGGAGGTAATGAAATTCCGGAACGTGTGATCGCCCAAAGCTTCTCGCATCAGTTCGCTCTGCTCTGTCAGTGCGATTGCTTCGATCAGGCTCCCGGGTAGCGTCTCTATTCGTTCCCGCGCCCTATCCTCTGCACTCATCAGATAAACGTCCTTCTCCGTCGGTGCCGGCAATTCGTAATCGTTCTTCACGCCCGCCAAGCCGGCAGCGAGCATCACGGAGAACGCTAAGTACGGATTGCACGCAGGGTCAGGGCTGCGGAATTCTACACGTGTCGCTTCCTCTTTCCCCGGCTTGTACATCGGCACTCGCACGAGTGTAGACCTGTTCCTTCGCGCCCACGTGATGTAGGCCGGCGCTTCGTAGCCCGGAACCAACCGCTTGTACGAATTTACCCATTGATTGGCAACCGCGGTAATCTCAGGCGCGTGGCGTAGCAATCCCGCAATGTACCGCTTAGCCACGTCAGACAACTGATATTCCTCGTCCGGATCGAAGAATGCGTTTCTATCGCCCTTGAACAACGATTGGTGCACGTGCATTCCGGAACCGTTCACACCGAAGATGGGCTTTGGCATGAACGTGGCATAGCACCCGTGTTGCTGCGCGATCTCCTTCGCCACGATTCGACAGGTCATCACTTGATCCGCCATCGTCAGCGCGTCAGCATATCGAAGGTCTATCTCGTGCTGCGACGGCGCAACTTCGTGGTGCCCGGCTTCCACTTTTATCCCCATCGCGGCGAGCGTTGAGATCGTATCCCTCCGGATGTCGCTTCCCGCATCCAGAGTCATCAAGTCGAAATAGCCGCCTTCGTCCAGCACTTCCAGACTCTTATCGTCCCTCAAGTAGAAATACTCCAGCTCCGGACCGACGTAGAACGTGTAGCCGTATTCTTCTCGCAACTTCTCTATGTTCCGCTTCAATATGTAGCGTGGATCGCCCTCGTAAGGACTGCCATCGGGCTGTAGAATGTCGCAGAACATCCGTGCAACTACGTCGTCTTGCTTTTTCCACGGAATAATCTGGAACGTAGCTGGGTCGGGTTTTGCGAGCATGTCGCTCTCGTCAATCCGTGCAAAGCCCTTTATCGAAGAGCCGTCAAAGCCCATACCCTCATCAAAAGCAGCATCTAATTCACTCACGGAAATGGAAACGCTCTTTAATCGCCCCAGAATGTCGGTGAACCAGAGTCCAATGAATTTCACTCCTTGCTCCTCTACCGCCTCAAATACGTTTTCCTTTTCGTTCACTTCTTTTCCCATATCGTTACAGACATCTTTATTTACTTTGCATTTAAAGTTTGGCAAAGCTGAGGGTGAAGGTCTTGCATGACTTAAATCGCTAACCTTTTTGTAACCACAAGATTACACATCGTGGGCTCTGCCCACGTTCCCGCAAACCCTGAAAGGGTTTATTTCACGAGAAAAACAATAGTAGGGATAAGGGATGAGAAATTAAGGATGGACCATTAGCTAATCTTCTTGTGTCTATCTTGTGGAATCTGTGGTTTTTTATTTCAGCTATATAAGTACGCTTTTTCTATGACGAGCTGTCCACTCATCGTTTTTGCATCCCACATCTTCTTCGATTTTTCGACGATGACCCTCTCAGTAAAAAGTGGGCAATTAATGACAAACGTCTCAAACTCACCACCTTCTCCGCCGGTGCACACGTAGCAGGTGCCGTGTAAATCGCAGAGCGTATTAAAAGCATCTCTATCTACGTAGCGACCAAGCCACTCCTCCGTGAGACCGTAAGCGGCAACCGCGGATATTATCACCTCAAATCCCGCTTTGAACATCTCATTCCAAAGTTCTTTGGGATTCCTTTTCCAGAGCGGTGCTAAACTCTTTAGACCAAGTTCATTACATATACCGTCTATCCTATCCTTCTGATAATTGGAGAATATTGCCCCTGCGACCACGCCCTCTATGCCGTATTGGGTTTTTGCATCTGATAAAGCATCCTTCAGGTCCTTAAGCTCCTCCTCTTTCTTTCCCATGGACTGCTTGAATATCAGCGGAAGCCTCATAGCCTTTGCATGGAGCTTAACGAGGTCTATGTTCGGGACGTGATACATATACGATTCGGGATTGAGTGATTTTATCGTAACTACAACACGAATTTCATGGCTCTTACCGGCGAGATACATTGCATACAAGCCGTCTTTGCCACCCGAGACCAGAGCTGCCAGTTTCATGATCTTGATTGCACCAATATGTTTAGATACGTATAAATGACCGTTAGGTAAGTTCATGAGTGATAATTCGGCAAACTTTTAAAGAGGAGAAAAAAACTATTCATCTCTATACCCAACTTCTATCGTCATAAGGTCGCTCGCTACGTCGGTATTCTCGAACACCTGCCGTGCTTCTGCCCGCAGCTTACGTGCACCGTCTAAATCGGAATATCGCGCACTGAGATGCGTTAAAACGAGTCTTCTCACCAATGCTTTCTTTGCCACTTCCGCAGCTTCTAACGCGGTTGAATGCATGTAATCAATTGCGTATTCCTTCGTCTCCTCTGATAGCGTGCCCTCGTGTATCAACAGGTCCGCGTTCTTACTCGCCTTGATCACGCTCTCACACGGTCGCGTATCACCGGTATACACGATTTTCCTGCCGGGTCTCGGGGGTCCCAAGACTTGCTCAGGCTTTATTTCCTTATCGTCAACGAGAATAGAATGTCCCGATTGCAGTTTGGCAAATAACGGACCGGGTTTTATGCCAAGCTCTATCGCTCGGTCTCTGTTGAATCTCCCGGGTCGCATGTCCTCTTCGAGTACGTAGCCGATGCTAACCACGTTGTGCACCGTTTTTACCGTTCGTATCTCGTAGCCCGCTCTTCGTACAACATCCCCGGGGCTCAGCTCTATCGCCTTCACGTCAAAGCTCCTGCCGGCATAGCCCAAGGCGAGCAGATGGTAGAGGAATTTATCCACGTGCCTCGGCCCGTAGATTTCTAAGGGCTCCTCTCTACCTTGCAGCGCCATCGTCTGTAACAGACCAGGAATGCCGAGGACATGGTCTGCATGGAAATGCGTGATGAAAATAGCACTAATCTTCATGCCGGTCTTTGCTCGCATCATCTGCTGCTGCGCACCTTCGCCACAGTCAAACAGCATCAACTCACCCTTCCTATTCACCGCTATTGCAGATGGAGTCCTGTTCGGCGTCGGCGTCGAGCCACCTGTTCCTAAAAATGTTATTCGCAGCATGAATCCTTTCTTTGTAATTACCTAATAATGTCTTGCGAAGTTATAAATCAAAAAATCGAAAGACTAAACAATACCCAATACCAAAAACCTACTGACAAAAACAACCCTTTCTTTGAAATAGAAAGCTTTACCAAAGGAATAATTATTTTTTCTTTTAGCACCGTGGGGCTCTGCCCCATCACGGGCTCTGCCCGTGCCCCCGCAAGCCCAGGAGGGGCTTACCCGAAAACCCTGTAAGGGTTTAGTTTTCTCTGTCTAAAAAGGAAAAGTGTTACTAAACGATTTCAACGCCGTATTCCGCTCCGGTCATGGTTATCTCTCTCTTCAGCTCCTTCAGAAAAATAGTAAACGAATTGACGGCAAACTCAGCCCATTCGGCGAGTTTTTCCATGGATATCTCCAATTCTTTCTCCGTTTCGTTCTGGCTGGCGAGTCCGAACTGCTTTAGTTGTTCCCAATTCTCCACTAAATATTTGAACAGCGATGCCGATGCGAAATGCACGGGAACCAGCGGATGGTGTGCAGAAAGGTCAATAATCAATTGCTTCTCTTGCTCCACTTCTGAATCAGAAATGCCAGACCGCTGTATCGCCTTTATCCGCGCGTCTTCGTGGATTACGCCCTTCATATCTAAACCGAGGTTTTTGATGTTGTGCACCGCTAATTCTGCGTAGATTTCACCCTGAGCGAGTTCGTGCTCGAGCATGTATCTCAGCATGGGCTTGGTCGCGGATTTGAGATACTCTTCGTTCATTGCGATGACGGAAAACCATAAGCCGTGAAGGGAGAACCGGCGATACATTGCAGTGCCGAAATCTAACGATGACTTATAAGGTGTTAATATCGAGGGTGCGAAGATAAACGCTTTTGTTTTTAACAAGATGATGTTCTTGAGTCGGTCGTTGCCAACGAGTTGTTTGATTGTTTCTTTCTTGTCGTCTTCCAGAGGAACGTGCAGAGAAGCAGGGTGATCGAGGTATTGCTCGTAACTTTTGATAATCTGATTTATTCTATGTGGGTCAAGCTTCTTGAGCGTTGCTGATATTTCCTCTGCTTTGACCTGCAACCACTTGATATACTCTGTATCGTCTCTCCTTCGTAGTTCCTCTTCTCCTCCATCAGTCGAAATCATTATTCATATATATAAATTGTTAGGAAGGATGCTTTATAAAACGGATTTTTACAGACCTTCTCGTCCAACGATTTTTTCTAACGTTTCGTATTCTTCACGCGTATGCACGAATAAATGGACGTTCCCCCGCTTGATTTTTCGCAATCCTGCATCCTTTGCGGCGTCATAAGCGTCTATCATCTGCCGCAGAGTCGGAGCGTGAACATCCCTCATCTTGTATTCTGGAAAGAACGCGAGGATGGTGAAGGGAATCTCGGTATCCAACGATGCTAACTCCATCGCAATGTTACCAATCTGGTCTGTCTCTACCCAGCCGGGAATGCAGAGTGAGAGAACTTCAAAAACGAATCCTCGTTTTTTCAGCTCTTCTGGAAGCTTCAAAATACGCGAATTCGATACGCCGGTAAGTCTCCGATGCACTTCTGCATCGTAAGCCTTTATATCCAGCCAAAAGGAATCTATGCCCGCTTGCTGGAATGAATCCAAGGTATTCGGGGTTAGTCCATACCCGTTAGTTTCAAGAAGCACCCACACGTTCTCATTCAGCCCTTTTATCAATTCTGCAGACTTCACATAGAAATCGGGCTGGCAGGTGAGGTCACCACCGGTGAATGCAATTATGTTGCGAGCGGGTCCCCAGCCCTGCGGGCTCAACTCGATTCTGTCAATGCCGAGAATTCCTGGACATTGCTTGTTCCGCTTGCCGTGCATAACGCAACTTCCGCAGGATTTACAAAGCTCGTGTGCGTGCCAACTCGTTGCGTGTTCTCGCGGCACAAACGTAATCTCATAATCGTTCAGGTATCTCGCGACTTCTTTCGCTACATCATACGGGGACATCCATTCCCCTACCGCATTTTGCGTGAACCGCCAGGCGTGGCATTTCTTGCATGAGAGATTACAGCCCGACTGATAGATGGAAAGATAATGCTCAGGTCTCGAAAGGAAAACGGCATTTATCAACCGGTAAGGAATCCCATGTTCGTATTTGAGCGTGGCTTCACACGCTTTTCGTAACCTTCCCTCTGTAAAATCAAATACCTGACAACTACCTTGCTCAAACCCCTGCTTGATGAGTTCGCATTCCATGCTTCACGGTACCTATTTAAACTATAATCCCGCCTCGGTGATAAAAACTGACGGTAACGTTATAGCGAACAAACTCAATTATTAGTGGGATTCAAATGGAACTGAAATTGAGTTCGCCACAGGACTGCATTGGTGACTTCACTTATAACTTCATCTGGCAGCACAAAGGAGCGAAGCTCAATCCTACCGGGACGATTCCGTCGCAGCTCGGCACGAGTTATTCGTACGAAAAGGTAGTGGAGGCACTGAAAAGCGGCGAAGACGTGCATATCAAAGGCGATGTGGGCAAGAGGCTTGGTTCGAGTTTGGGTGTTGACCTCGTTTATTCCGGTGGTAACGGGCAGGAGCTGCCCGATGTGGGATCCATAGTTGTGGATGGAAATGCAGGCTCGTATCTCGGAATGAGTATGCTTTCAGGCGCTATTTACGTTAAGGGTGACGTTAAAGAACCGCTTGGCAATGTAGTTCAAGTAGAATCAGATTTGGATGGTTATAAGAAATTCATTTCGATAACATGGCTCTTGCATCATCCGGAAGAGCAGGCAATAAACGCTATTCTTGAGCCTAACGAGTTCAAAGAAGGGGAGTTGCGTCTTACCGATGAAATTTTGAGGAGCACACTTGCGTCACGATGTATGAAGGAGGCGACGGTACGTGTAAAAGGAGACGTTGGGATAAGCGCGGGGATATTGATGCGCAACGGTTTGGTTGTGGTAGAAGGAAATGCCAGTATGAACGCTGCTGCGCTGCTTAACGGTGGTACCGTGGTGGTATTAGGAGATGCAGCGGAATTCTTGGGCGTGGAGATGAAAAAAGGGGTTGCACTCGTGAAAGGCAACACAAAAGGTTTTGTCGGTGCAAGAATGACCGGTGGAAAAATAATTTGTAGAAGGACGAAGCCAATTCCACCTGTCCGGGAAACAAAACTTGAAACGGACGATTTAGCGTTGCTTACGAAGTTTGGCGTTTCAGGAATGCTAACGCTAAATTATGGGAGGTTTGAGGTGTAATAGAAACCTCTCTCT
>DAOUYX010000060.1 GCA_030665925.1 Methanosarcinales archaeon
GGAATGTGCCGATTATCGGTACGATTCGGACGTTAGTAGCTAATTCGACATCTAAAGTAGTGAAATTTTTACGTGTTCACACAATAGTTAACTTTAAGTGTCCGTGTTGATAATGAATTGGGGGACAGCCTGGTATAAGTATAACACTTTGATCAAACTCACTTTTCAGAGGAAGTTCGTTAAGGGAGAGGGGGGATAATGTGAAATGGAGGAAGGGGAAGGAGAAGAAATAACGTTTGAGGCGGCGATGAAGCGGTTAGAGGGGATAGTAGAGACGTTGGGCGAGGGAAATCTCTCGTTGGAAGATTCACTGAAGATGTTTCAAGAGGGCATGGGGCTGTGCAAAATTTGCAATAAGAAGTTAGACGAGGCGGAATATAAAGTGGAGAAGTTGATGGAGAAGGAAGGTGGAGAGCTACGCGTTGAGGGATTCGCGGTGAAAGAGTGAAAAAGGGATGAACGAGATAGAAATAGGGAAAGCACTGGAATACGCGAAAAGATTCCGAGATGCCTTCTTTTTGATAAAATTCAGTGGAGAAGTACTGGCAGATGAGGGCATAATGGACTCGGTGATTTCCGATTGAATCACATTAAAATACGATGCAGGCACAAATGTGGGTGTCGTTCACGGGGCGGGTAAGAGAATATCTGCTACAATGGATCAATTCGGGTTGAAAGCAGAATTTATTGATGGATTGCGAGTTACAGACGAAGAGACGCTTAAGGTTGTCCAGGCGGTTCTATCAGATTTTAATCAGAGGATAGTTTGGAGCATAAATAAGAGAGGTGGTAAAGCGGTAGGTATTTCCGGCGTTTCCGGTGATTTATTCGCTGCAAGAAAAATACATCACGATTTAGGCTTTGTTGGAAGCATTGAAAAGGTTGACGGTGAGCTTGCTAAGCTATTTACGCAAAACGGATATATACCCGTAATCTACCCGATCGGATCGGACGAACAGGGAACTCTGTTTAACATTAATGCCGATCACGCTGCGAGTGAATTGGCGTGCAGCCTAAAAGCGGAGAAACTCATCCTTTTAACCAACGTGAATGGTGTGTTACGCAATCGAGATGATGAAGGCTCTTTGATACCTTCGCTTACATTATCAGAGGCAAAAAGTATTCTGGAAGAGAGTTTTGTAACCGCAGGTATGAAGCCGAAGGTTGAATCTTGTATATCGGCGGTAGAGCACGGCGTTAAAAGCGCACATATTATCGGATTGAAGAGACATGCGATATTGGAAGAGATATTCACCGAAGAAGGTGTCGGAACGATGATAACACGGTAAAGTAAGTATATCACTCTTTGGAGACCATTACCTCTGTTGCTTTTATTATTGCTTCTACGTCATCGCCAATTTCCAATTCGAGATCGTCCACGGCATTCTTTGTTATCAATGCAGTTATAACCGCTGGCGTTTCGACTTCGATTCGTACAGAAGCGGCAATTTCTCCTTTCTCTACCACTTTCACCACGCCCTTAAGTTTATTTCGTGCGCTTATTTTCATGTACAACGCCTCCCAGAATTCCTCATCCGCCGATAAACCCGCTAAATAGCCTTCATATCGCTCGTATTCGTGCAAAACGCGCTCGCCTTCTTCCGTCAGTCTTGCACCGCCGCCGCCTTTTGCACCGCCCCGATGCGTCTTTACCACGGGAGTCCCTACCGCTTCCTCTATCTTCCGTATATGCTCCCATGCAGACCTGTAAGGAATGGAAAGCTTTTCCGCAGCCCTCCTGATGGATTCCAACTCATTAATCGCCCGAAGCAGCTTCGCTCGTCCTGCACCCAAGATCGCCTGCCCCTGATGCTCTAACCAAGGCTTGTACTTCGATTCGTATTTTCTTATAGGTGCGTGCATGTTAGAATGATAAAAGAATGTCTTGAAGTGTTAAATAGCTTTTTATATCTTTATCTTAACCTTCTCATATCCTTCCTCATTTCTTTCAAGTCCTGCTTTAACTGCTTCACTTCGTTTTTTAATGTCGTCAATTGCACACCCTCGTTTAATATCGGTGGCATTTCCAGAGTTTTTATCGCCAACGCGCCTACGCGGCAAATGTTATTGCACACACCGCAGCACGTGCAGCCGTTGTAATCAATAGCTGCTTTCTTATCAACAACTGTAATCGCATTATCAGGACAGGCCTGCGCGCAATCGCCGCATCCTTTGCAGATTAGTACATCTATCACTGGGATCCACATAGCTTCTTCTTCACCTCATACAGCAAATTCAACGCCTCTATTGGTGAAATCTGCTCCACATTTAGCGCTTTCAACTCCTCTACCACTGGATGCTCCCGTACTTCCGTTTTCACGACTACTTTCTTTTCGCTCTCATCGATTCGTTCTCGCTCCATCTCGCTTTCCATCCGCTTCAAAACGCTTTTTGCTGATTCTATTACCTCATCAGGCAAGCCCGCGAGTTTCGCTACCTGTATCCCGTAGCTCTTTGAACCTCGCCCTTCCACAACTTTCCGTATAAAAAATATCTCATCCGCAACTTCTTTTATTGATACATTGTAGCATTTCACGCTGTCAAGCGTATCTGCAAGCTCTGTGAGTTCGTAGAAGTGCGTTGCAAACATCGTTTTCGCTTTTATTCGCTCGTTAACGTATTCGCCGACGGACCATGCGATACTCACGCCGTCCAGCGTGCTGGTGCCGCGCCCGATTTCATCGAGGATTATCAAGCTTCGTTCGGTCGCATTGTTCAGGATATTCGCCGTTTCGCTCATCTCCACCATGAACGAGCTCTGACCCATGGAAAGGTCGTCGTAAGCGCCGACGCGCGTAAAAATACGATCTACAGCACCGATCTTCGCCTCCTTCGCAGGCACGAACGAGCCAAGCTGCGCCATCAACACGATTAAAGCTGTTTGACGCATGAACGTGGACTTGCCACTCATATTAGGTCCCGTAATAATCATCAACCGATTATCCTTGCCGATCCGAACGTCATTCGGCACAAATCCTTCCTTTACCTCCTTCTCCACAACTGGATGTCTGCCCGCCGTTATAACAATTTCATCACCTTCGTTCATTTCCGGGCAGCAATAGCCATTTTCCGCCGCAACGTCTGCAAACGCCAGAAGCATGTCCAATTCAGCAATCGAATTTGCAGCTTCCTGTATCTCCTTCGCACGCTTTGCAACGTCCTTCCTTATCCGTTCGAACAGCTCGTACTCCAGTTCCTTTATCCGTTCCTCCGCACTTAACGCCTTCGCCTCGTAAGCCTTCAACTCCTCCGTTATATACCGCTCCGCCCCTGTAAGCGTCTGTTTCCTTATGTACGAATCAGGCACTTGCTCTATCCAGGTCTTCCGCACTTCGACGTAATACCCAAAGACCTTGTTATAACCCACTTTGAGCGATTTTATTCCCGTCCGAGCTTTTTCATGCTCCTCGAATTCCGCTAACCATTTCCTACCTTCGTGTTTTATCGTTCTCAACTCGTCCAGCTCAGCGTTAAATCCCTTCTTTATCAATCCCCCCTCCTTTACCGTTATCGGTGGCTCTTCTACTATGCTCCGTTCTACTAAATCCACAACCTCTATGAAGGTGTTCGACTTTAACGCTCTCCGCGCGTTTTTTATCTTTTCTGCACGGCATTTCTTTAAAATTCCGCGTAACTCATCTATCTGCAGTAAAGACCGCTTTAGCGAGATCAAATCACGCGCATTCGCGTTTCCATACGAGACCCTGCTTATTATTCGCTCTATATCATAGGTCTCCTTGAAAACGGCCTTTAACGATTCCCGTAGCAGTATATCTGCATAAAACTCATTTACCGCTTCTTCCCTCCTCTTTATCTCGCCAATGTCGAGCAGCGGAAACTGCAAATTCTTCTTCAAAAGTCGCGAACCCATGCCTGTAAGTGTTTTATCCAGCACACTGATAAGAGTCCCTCTCTGTGTTCCATCCCGTATATTATTGAATAGCTCGAGGTTTCGCACGGTGACACTGTCTAAGACCATGTAATCGGAAACAAAGAACGTCTTAAGCGGTTTGATATGTAATAACACCTTCTTTTGCGTATCCCGAAGATAAGAGATCACGGCACCCGCTGCGGTTATTCCTGCTTTTAGCTCACCGCATCCGAACCCGTCAAGCGAGATAACTCCAAAATGGTTTAGCAGCGTGGTATACGCGGTTTTATAATCAAAATAGTAATCGTCATAACGTGAAATGGTGCATGTATCCCGCTCAAGCGCGAGTTCAAGCGATTCGGGCAGTATTATTTCCGCGGGCTTCACCCGTTCAACTTCGTTTAACAGCGAAGCATGCGTTGCGTCATCTTCCAATTCGGTCAGTGAGAACTCGCCGGTTGAAACGTCAACGATCGCAATGCCCACCTTGCCATCCACGAGATTTACGCACATCAGATAATTGCTAATCCTTTCCTCTAAGAAGGTATCCTCAATAACTGTACCGGGCGTAATTAACCGCACGACCTCTCTTGTTTCTACATCTTTCCTCTCTTTATCCCATATCTGCTCGCAGATAGCCACCTTGTAACCCTTCTGTATCAACTGTTTTATGTACGGTGTTACAGCATGGAACGGCACGCCGGCCATTGGAATTTTCCTCGTTGCTCCTTTGCCCCGACCCGTAGCGGTTAACGCAATGTTCAGCTCTTTTGATGCCACTTTTGCATCTTCACCAAAGGTTTCGTAAAAGTCACCCACACGAAAAAGTAAGATTGCATCTCGGTATTTCTCCTTTATCTGGTAATACTGCTGCATCATGGGCGTTATCTCTGATGATGGCATTGGCATCTGAACCTCTCTATTTTTAAATCCACTATCTTTCTAATTTTTGATAAATGTTTTCTTTTAGTTGTAGTTGCATATAGGTGATAGCGAAAAGTGCGAAAAAGAGAAGATGTGAGTGGGCCCGTGGCTTAGCTAGGATAAAGCACCGGCCTTCTAAGCCGGGGATCGCGGGTTCGAATCCCGCCGGGTCCGCTATAAGGGGCCAGACCCCCCTTATTAACCCTCCCGACCTAAATTTTTGGATTGGCCCCTGTTCGCTCAAAAACATTCGAATCCATGGGAGGTCTTTCCCATGCCGGTCTTGCCGATGATGTACGTGTGGAGCCTTCTATCTTCCTTTTTAATTCCGAAGATTTTTCCTTCTCCTCGGAAGTATGTTTTGGCGAAAAGATTGACGTTTTTATCTGCAGACATGAATTTTTTAACTTAACTTATGGAGTTGGAAGTCTTATATATGATAATTGTTGATGTCTAAAAGTATGGTTACCAAGAGAGAAAAGATTGATCATGAAGGTTTAATAATCTCTATTGTACCAATCGAAGAGAAGCCATTTTATCTTACAGGCAAAACTCCCTCTTTCAAGGGAGTTATTGAAAATCCATCTTCTGAAGAAAGAAGGACTGGAAAACTATTTTTTAGGTGGAGACTCGGTGATGTTCATACAATCAGAGAAGTGGAATTTGAGTTAGAACCTCAATCGAAGAGAGAATATGAAATTCCTAAAGAGTGGTTATATTGCGAGGGCACAGCTATTTACGAGCTTCTTTTAATAGACATAAAGAGGGGACCTGAGCAACCATTTGAACGATATTCAGTACATCCTCTTTGTTCCTACTATGTTCGAGATAAAGATTTGTATGAATATGAGGAAAGCTACAGGAGGACGATGAGACATTACTCCAGAGTGACCATAGGTTTAACCATTGTGATCATAGGTTTAACAATAGTTAACCTAATATCTCTCTACGGGCCACAACTTATTGGGCTCATTAAGGTGGTTCTAAACTGTCAATAAAGTATCCATATCTCTCTAAAAAGCTCCATTTGTGATCGATTATGAGAGTTTAGTAACCGTACAATAAAAAAAAATCCAAAGGGGCTTTCGATCAGGATATCCTTCGGAGTAAAAGAGATAAATCCTGACAGTCACAATCAAAACACGCCTTCTAAGCCGGGGATCGCGGGTTCGAATCCCGCCGGGTACGTTTTTATGCGACAGACAAAATATTTATAGTATTCGTTGCATTCTAATCGTAGGTGATGATAATGCGATCAGACGTATTAAAGAGAGGTATTGAGACGTTACCGCACCGGGCGTTATTAATGTCCGCAGGCCTAAAAGCAGAAGATTTTGACCTGGACAAGCCGTTTGTCGGCGTTGCGAATAGCTATAACAATATTATTCCAGGTCATATCCTTTTGAATGAATTAACGCAAGAAGTGAAGAGAGGGATCCGAGATGCAGGCGGAGTTCCCTTAGAATGGGGCGTTCCCGGCGTTTGTGACGGCGTTGCGATGTTTGTGGAGATGCGGCTCAGCCTGCCCAGCCGCGAGCATATTGCGGATAATATAGAAATCATGACCTTATCGCATTCGTTAGACGGCTGGGTTGGCGTAACCAACTGTGATAAAATCACGCCTGGGATGTTAATGGCGGCTGGTCGTCTAAATCTACCCGCGATTATGCTTACCGGCGGCCCGATGAAGGCTAATGTCATAGCGGGGGAAAAACACCATCCCATTGAAGGATTTGGTCTTGTTGGTCAGGTTAAAGGCGGTAAGATGACCGCAGAAGAAGCTGAAAAGTTCCTGCCCGCTATGACTTGCGGTGCGGGTTCGTGCGTTGGTCTTTTCACGGCAAATACGATGGCAACCGTGACCGAGGTACTGGGCATGTCAGTCACACGCTGTGCAACCACCTTGGCAATCGATCCGGTAAAGAAAGAACAAGCGTACGAAACCGGTAAGAGAATTGTGGCGTTAGTCAAGGAGGATTGTAAGCCACGAGACATAATGACAAAGAATGCGTTTGAAAACGCCATTCGCGTGGATATGGCAATGGGCGGCTCGACCAATACGGTGTTACACATTCCCGCGATAGCCAAAGAAGCGGGCGTTGAGATTGACGTTAATATGTTCGATGCGATTTCACGAGAAACACCGAATTTATGTAAGATCATTCCCGCAGGCCCGTACGAGATGGCGGATATTGACCGAGCAGGCGGCATTCCCGCAGTGCTTAACCGCTTAAAAGATATGCTCAAGGATTCGCCAACAGTGAACGGTAAATCAATCAAGGAGATAGCGGCAGAAGGAACCGTCCTGGATGACGAGGTTATTCGAGCGATAGATAATGCATACTTCACAGAGGGTGGCATTGCAGTATTAAAAGGGAATATCGCACACAGCTCGATAATAAAGCAAACTGCGGTTGAAGAAGACATGATGGTGCATTCAGGTCCTGCTCGAGTGTTTTATACCGAAAAGGATTTGTTAGACGCGATAGAAGCGAAGAAGATCGTTGAAGGTGATGTGGTGGTCTTGCCGTTCCAGGGACCTGCGGGCGCACCGGGCATGCCGGAAATGCTCACGCCAACTGATGCCATAATGGGGGCAGGGTATCAAAAGGTAGCGTTAATCACCGATGGCAGATTCTCTGGCGGCACTTCGGGACCTTGCATTGGTCATATCGAGATGGAAGCGTACAACGGTGGAGCGCTCGGTGCCATACAGAATGGCGATATCCTTGAGATAAATATTCCTAATAGAACGCTCAATGTGAAACTAAGCGATGCGGAGATTAAAGAGCGGCTGAAGAAAGTTGAAGTACCGGAACGGAAACTTACGCCGTTATTAGAATCGTACCGACGGAAGTTTACCGGCGTTAATTGTTATGGTAAGTAAAGGGCAGTAAGCAACGCTTATTTCATAGTTGCTTCGATTTACAGCTTTCTCTTTTTCGGTCAAACGTTGGAAGCTCTATTGCACAGGGGGCGTTGTAACTTTTTCGTATTGAAACGTCATTTTTTGAAGAAAGGAGAAAGGAAAAATTCATTCATCGGCTATGATGAATTTTTATAGGTCGGATACAGTAGTTCCGAAAACATAGAGTTCCGAACACCAGACCCACATCTTAGTATCGAACCAGTGGATTAGAAACGAGAGAAGCACTGTGTCGGTTGCATGGGCAGGAGTATCCAGAGCACAACGCAAGATTGCATCCCCGATTCCCTATAAAAGTAACAAAAAGTAGATCTTGCAGTGCATGCCGCTCAAAAACGTTAAAAAATGCGGTAGCTTACGCTAATTATGAAGAAGGCGACTCCGCT
>DAOUYX010000142.1 GCA_030665925.1 Methanosarcinales archaeon
TTCCCGGACTATTCGGCACAGGAACTGCGACTCGGGTGGTCGAGCATCTGGGATGCAATTCGAGCAGTGACTCACGTTTCTGAGGAGGATTTAAAAACCGCGTATAACAAATTCGGCGATCTTGGCTCCGCAGTTGAATTAATCTTCGAGCAGAACCCTAAGATTTCGGTTTCGTTAGTTACGGAGCCGCTCACGGTTGAAGAGTGCTACAACGCGCTTGTAAAAATAGCAACGCTCAGCGGTAAGGAATCGCTACGGCGTAAAAGAGCTATTTTGATGGGGTTACTGAATACGAGTTCGCCCGGTGAGGCGAAGTTTATTGTGAAGACCATAACCGGAGAGATGCGCTACGGCTTCAAGCAGGGTTTGTTAGAGGAAGCGATTGCAGAAGCGTTTTCGGTAGACGTGGAAGTGCTCAGAAAAGCGTATATGGTCAGGTCAGATATAGGCGAAGTAGCACGAATCGCAAAAGAGCAGCCTGAGACTTTACAGACACTTTCAATCGTGCTCGGCAGGCCATTGCGACCGATGCTTGCGGAAACTGCTGATACGCTCGAAGAGGGCTTCAAGAGGTTTGATAAAGCGCTGTTTGAATACAAATATGATGGTGCGCGACTCAGCATTCATAAGAATGATGATGTGGTAAACATATTCACGCGAGGAGCCGAGGAGGTAAGCGCGTCACTTCCCGAAATCGTCGCGGACATCCGGAAGATTTCGCACTCGTTTATCGTGGACTGCGAGATCATTCCTTTTGAACATTCACCAAAAGCGTTCCAGGAGCTGATAAAGCGGCTCAGGCGGAAGCATCGGGTCGAGGAGTTCGCACGGAAGATTCCTGTGAAACTGTACGTCTTCGACCTGCTTTATCTTGATGGCACTGCCCTTATTGATACACCGTTGCTAAAACGGCGAGAACTGTTGAGCACGCTGATTCCGCCTACCGAGCACGTAGAAATAGCGAAATGTATCCTCACAAAGAGCAGTGCAGAAGCGCGTATTATGTTCCAAGAAGCTTTGGACATCGGCTTTGAGGGGCTGATGATAAAGAATCCGCACTCGCTCTACACACCAGGCAAGAGAGGCATTGAATGGCTGAAGCTGAAACCCGAGGCGGAAACGTTGGATCTTGTCGTTATCGCGGTCGAATACGGTCACGGTAAGCGTGCGAATCTGCTATCTGATTACACCTTTGCGACATGGGATAGGGAAGGCAATCTCGCGCCTATAGCGAAGGCGTTCGGTGGATTAAAAGACACGGAGATCGAGGAGATGACGGAATACTTCAAGGGCATCGCACGGGAGCAACAGGGTCGGACTTTCGTTGTCGAACCACGGGTCGTGGTCGAGTTGAAATTCGACGAGATACAGAAAAGTTCTTTGTATAAAGTCGGGTACGCACTCCGATTTCCACGCATCAAACGGATACGCTGGGACCTCTCGGTAGACGAGATAGATGCGATCGAAACCGTAGAAAAGCTCTTCGGGCGACAAAAAAGAAGCTTTTAGCCACGATTTTATCTTATCCTCCTCAAGGTTTTGGCGGTTTTGTAAATAGCGCCATTATCGCAGCTATACCGACCAGTACACCAATGATCAGTCCCGGCATCGCATAGTCACCAACTGTGGCTGCCGCTGGAACTAAGCTTGCTGAAAGCATTGGGCCCAGTATTCCTCCAACACCGTATGCCGTAAATACTGCTCCGTAGTTCACGCCAACGTTTTTCGTGCCAAAGAAGTCCGCCGTCGCTGAAGGGAACAACGCAAAGTTCGCTCCAAAACACAACCCTATCAACGCCATTACTACGTACACCATAATCGCCGACAACGTTGTTGTATACACGAAGGTTGATACTAAAACCGCCTGCAACGCAAATAAAACGAACATGGTTCTCGTTCTTCCAATACGATCGGAGACCCATCCGCTAAAGACTCTGCCAACTCCATTGAATATCGCCAGTACACTTACAGCCAGTGCGCCCTCTAAACCCGCAGCCGCTGCCGGAAAGCCGTGTACCGTCTCAAAGCTTAATGACCCGAAATTCTTCAGGAATCCGATAACCATAAGCCCTGCGGATGCTGAAAAGGTAAACATTATCCAAAGCATCCAAAACTGTCTCATCCTGAGAATCTCGGATATACTGAAATCTCTGTATGCGTGTGTAACTGCCTTATTTACTTTTGTCGGATCCCATCCCTCAGGCGTCCAGCCCTCAGGAGGGTTTCTTAGTAGCATCGCACCAGCACAAACAACTATCAGGAATAGGATACCCAGCGTCATAAATGTGCTTTGTAACCCTATATCTGCCAGACTACTCATCCCTGGAAGATTGAAGAGCGAAACAATTAGCGGTTGGATCAATCCTGTGGGTTGAGCGGGAACCCCGCTTATCAGGACTTGTGCCACGGGTGCCAGTAACACCGAGCCAAATCCAAATCCGAACACCATCAAGCCCATGACCAATCCGCGCTTATCAGGGAACCATTTGCCGCCAACTGCTATCGGAGCATTATATGCAAATCCTACGCCAGCACCCGCAAGAACGCCATAGGTTACATACATCAATGTGTTACTTTGTACAGCGAAACTCGATACTATGAAACCCAAACCGAGAAGTGCACCGCCAATAAGTGCTATCAATCTTGGACCTTTTTTATCCTGTATTTTGCCCGCTATCGGCATGGTTATGGCAAACATGAACAGCATAATAGAAAACGCCAGCCTCTCTTCTGTGATTATCCATCCGAAATCGCTCTGTAATGCAGATCCGAAAACACTCCATGTGTAGGTTACCCCCAGCATGAGGTTGATCATGACACCGCCTAAAACGATGAGCCACCGATTACCCACATCAGATTTCATTGTACGCCCTCCTACCTAATGGAGTTCAAGAGCACGGTGGTTATCCCAAATCCCATCAAACCGAGCGGTGCTGGGTTACCCGTAGTATCCTTTATCTTCGCTGCTACTTCACCCATGTCCTGCTTTAGTTTCTCCATACCTATCAACTCCCCGGCGATTATAAATAACTAATAACAGCTATTTTTGTCTGACGCCTCTTTTAAATTTAACGAGGCTCTTAAGAAAGAATGAAACTCTGGACCGTAGGGACGAGTAACAGGAGCATTGAGGAATTTTTACGGCTGCTCGAGATATACCAGATAGAGGTAATAGCGGATGTGAGACGATTCCCAACGTCCAAGCACAAGCACTTCAAACAGGAGAATCTGAAAGCGCATTTGGAGCAGAACGGCATAGCATATCATCACGTTACAGAACTTGGCGGCTACCGAAAGGGAGGCTACACGAAATATATGAAAACCGCGGAATTCGACAAGGGCTTGCGGTACGTCGAACAACTCGCAGCATCAAAGAGAGTAGCACTCATGTGCGCCGAGCTTCTCTTCTCCACTTGCCACCGACGGTTTATAGCCGATGCACTTACACATCGCGATCACACCGTACTGCACATAATAGATGAGAAGAGGATCGAAGAGCATAAAGGCAAAAACGATAAATCTGTAAGTAAGACGTTAGATGAGTTTTTAGAAGGGGCGCGATAGCGGAAAAATTGATTTAATTGCCCAATCGTTATTTATGGGTATGACCATGATGTTTGTATATATAAACACAAACAGATGAGGATCACGACAGCGCTGGATCTCAGCCGAAAGGAGATGGTAAAAACGATAAGCTGCTGTTTGTGTTATGATCAACCAGATACTACATACATGAGCCTCCTCTCATACTCATTTGGAGATAGAGCATCCAATCCTTGATGCGGAGCATGCATCACTGTAGCAGAGATAACCTCTTCCAGAACCCTCATC
The DNA here is from genome assembly GCA_030665925.1 of Methanosarcinales archaeon. Lineage (GTDB taxonomy): Archaea > Halobacteriota > Syntropharchaeia > Alkanophagales > Methanospirareceae > JACGMN01. The sequence continues at coordinate 3,832 of DAOUYX010000142.1, forward strand.
AATTCCTCTACATCCTCCCATTCCCTCTCTGCCAGCATCTCTTTTAATCTTTCTATAAATCTCTCAGCAATTCCATTTGTAGCAGGTCTATGTCGTGTAATCCTCACGTGCACAACCCCTTTATTGGCGCATAGTCGCTGAAAAGCCTCTGCAATGAATTGTTTCCCATTATTCATCTTCTCTTTGATTTCTTTTCGTTTATTCCTCCACTCTTCATCCTCTTTATCCCTTTTAGCCTTTAATTCTTTCCTTACATCCCTTTTTCTCCGCCTTTCTCCCCATCTCTTCAATATT
>DAOUYX010000041.1 GCA_030665925.1 Methanosarcinales archaeon
TCCGTGTCGCCGTCTTCTCTTTCCCTCTTAATCCCCCCCCCCTCTTTTTTCCATTTCGAACGCTTTAAATGCGCGCTCAAATTCTATCCTTCTTTCATTCATCCATACAATCGGAGGGACATTATACCCCCCGGCTATTCCAAAATTCATTTCCTTTTTTCCAACTCCTAAATTATGTTCGCTCCGTTCTTGACGGGCTAACAGTCGCCAAAATCACATCTTGGTCTGGCTGACTAGAATTATCTGTTGTCCCGCCTCCATCCCTCCAAACACATCCCGGAACAATAGTACCCCATATTTTGAAAGGTGTTGAAGTGTTAGACTGAACGAACATTTCGACAGTCTGATTCCAACGTGGCGAAATACCCATAACTAAATATGCGCGTTCACCCGCTCCAAACTCGACATATTGCCCATCTTTACCCAAAATAATCGCTGTATTGTTTGATGCGTTTTGATCGCACCAGACATATACGAGCCTTGACTGATTAGAAACACTGATAGATGCGTTCCCACTACCCATCCCATTATCTAACGAAATACTTGGAGACGCAACTTGAGCCAAGCCGAAAACTCCACATATTCCGAGACTATACAAACCTAGTATCACAACTAAACCAAATATTACCTTATTCTTTTCCATTTTCCTTTTTTACATCTCCTAAAAAACTATCTCGTCGCCCCGCCTTCTGTGTATCTTGTCACAGATTCAAGGGGGATATTCAAACGTGCTGCTATTTCCTTATTAGGCAGACCCCTAAAATCGAGTTTGTATATTTTACTTTCCTGTTCTGTATTCGCTCTCGCAATAACTTTCCCATTCGCTTTTACATCAAACATTTTTCGTTCTCCTTTTTTTCTTTCTAAGGGCGAAGTTTTTCTCTCTCCCCCCTCCTGCTTATCTCATATCTGAAGCCGCCTTTTGAAGCGGGCCCTTCTCAGATATTCCCTCTCTCTATGTAATATACTATATTTAGAGTATATAAAGGTATGCTATTAAACTTATATAAATACTTTTGGTTTCTCTTTTTTCTCTCTGTTTTTCTTTTAATCTCTTTGTGATTAGAACAAGGAAACGCACCAGAGTCCCTATTCATTTCCTCTCTCTTGTTTATGGGCGAAATATTGGTCGCCCACAAAAACTTCAAACAGATTAGAACTGAGGTATCCGCCCATCGTCAATTAGAAAACGCGATGGGAGGATACCGTCATGTAATCTGTGCTGGCGATAGCAAAGTCCTCACCACAGGGCCGGTGGCGGAATAAAGCTTTGCGCTCACATGTAAATCAAAGGAAAGGTTTATCCGCCATCCGAAGGAAGGCTCTGTGGGACCGAGTGCTAACATCAGCCTCATAATCTCTGATATTTTTATAATATACTGTGTAAACCTTTATATACTCGTAATGCTTTAAATAGATTGGTGATAAAAATGCCAATAAAAAATTCAGGCAAAGTAACGATAACTCTTGACCGAACTACAGTCGAAAAATTGAGGAATGAAAAAGGAGGGAAGGCGTGGGATGCATTTATGTTGGCTCTGATTGAAGGGATGAAGCAAGGAGTGCGAGCAAGATGTATAACCTGCGGAAGAATATTCAGATCGACAGATATTGATTTATCCCCTAGCGAATTAGCGAAGAGGCTTGGATGGAAGGAAGTATTGATAAAGGGTAAACCTGAATCAATTGGTTTTGTATGTGATAAATGTAAATCCGCGATGAAATAGACGAGTGTGAGTAAACATGAAATACTGGGAATGCCCTCATTGTAGGTGGAGAATATGATACTATAGTTTAATCTATGCTATAATTGATTACGGTTGTCCGAGGTGTAACACATCGTTTTCAAAATTCCAATTAATAGAAGAAAAAAAAGAATGAATAATTATGATGAAGTTATTGACCGGTGGACATTGCTAGGAAAAAACTTCTACAGAGCATTTCGCTTTGTTGACTCTGCGGTGGACCACGAAATAGTTTCTAGTAGCACGTTTGATACAGAGGGTTTGCCAGAAAGATGGGTGAATATCTCGAGAGGTGAAAGCGGATGGATTCCAAAGATCATTTTCAAAATAAAAAATAAAAGTTAGGATCCTAAGTTATTTCTTTGGCTGTGACTTTCCAAAAAGATAACCTGTGCTGGGTCCTAATAATGCACCGGAAATCAATAAGAGCTCATCCACAGCGATCGCCGTTCCTACAATGAACATGGCATAACAAGCCAGGAGAAGTACATTCACGCCGGCAATAGCCATTGTAAGCGCTACAATTTCATCCACATTTTCAGAGAATTTCATTTCTTTTTTCACCTCCTATTTTTTGTGAAGAGTTCTGACATGTCTTCAGAACACAATTAAGACAGTGACCAAATTGACGGTAGTAACATATATATATTATAGCTGTCTCTTCCTCTTCTCTTCATAACTAACTAACCTAATATTGAAGCTAATAGTAATAATATGTTTTAGTAGAATGGGTAATATAAACCCCAAAGTCGGGGAGGTGGAATACCGACAACGACTGAAGACATGTCAGAAGCAGCATAATTATGATTATAATTCTGACAAATTGTCAGAGACCGGGAGTTAGAGGAAGAGAAGATCACAGACGTTCACCTCGATAGACGATAGCAATGTTATGTTTCTTGTCAGAGGCATTAACAATTTTGGTATCTCCTGGATACATTTTGTGAGTAAGGTGCAGAAGTCGATACGCCTCTTTGTCTTCACTGAAATGGAAGAAGTTCCGGATGTCACGATAATCCATAGCAGTTCCTCTTTTATGTAACTCACGCAGGAGTTTAGAAGCAAGTACTTTATAGTTCCTGCGTCCGGAATTAGCCGCATCGAGCGCAAGTTCAAGTGCGGCGATACGTTGTCGATCCAAAGCTTGTTGATACCTCACATCTGATACCTCCTGTTTGAGGAATGTAATTTCATCAAAAGGTGCGGATGGGAGTGGATAACCTGCGGGTTCTGAAGATTGGAGTTCGATCAATACAGAGTTCATTCTTTAGCCACATCTCCTATGATTAGAATTGCTCTTTCCGTGTGCAAAATCCCTTCTTCAAGATACATCATGGGGCTGTCCACAATGTCTAAATAAATGATTTTGAAGAGTGGCGATTTGAGGCCATGCTGATTATGCTTGTAGAAATGAGTTGGGGAATTATCTAACAGACGCTTTTGCCAGTATGGCGTGTAGTCTCGATACTCCTTTGGTTTCATAACGTATTTTGTTTTCGTCCGGATGCCGATTGTTTTTTTAGTGCTCATTTCGTTTCTCAGCCTCCTTAATATATACTTCTATTTCGCCCTGCAAATGAACGAACTCCCTCAGATGCCTTCCTACAACCAAATCCGCTGCAATGGCTGGGCATTCCAAGCCCCTTTCGAGAAATGCATCTATGCGTTCCTTTTCAGATTCTGATAAGTGTTGTGTCATTTTTTATCTTCGAGAACTCCTTCCTACTTGGCCCGGCCCATATATTCATAATATGTTAATTTATAAGATTTCTCGCTACCGCAATAGCGGCATTTGAAAACTTTGTTATCCGGCAGACAGGCAAAACAGCTACATATAGAGCAGACACGATATCTCATTTTTTCTTCGGGAACTCCTTTCGTAAATTAAGAGAACGCTGAAAAGTATCCAAATTATCTTTCATATAAATTGGAAGATCATACTTTTCTGCTTTATCTATGAGTTGTTGAATCCACTCCACACGTGTTTTAATCTTTCCTTTTCTGTTCCCAGTCTCCGCACCGATAATCATCCAGTCGATTTCTTCGAATACTTCATCCGGTATTTTGGGGTCGCCAAGCAGCGGCTCAAACGAAATGAATTTAATATGGTTAGGATATGTCTTGGAGAACGTGATAGCTTTCTGAGCATCGATATATGACGTTACTGTGAGCCCGAGCCAACAATTGTCCGGGAAAAGGCCACGATGAGGGCTGAAATGATATAGGAACTGGAAGACATGCTGCGGATTATCTTTAATGACTTGGATAATCTGCTGGAGCCAAACACCATGGATGTCCTGATGGAACATCTCGATAGTGGACCCACAGAAGATTTTAGCACCAGGCTTCTTAAGTTTATAAGGTGCCATAAGCTCCTTCTCATCGAGTCGTATTTCAGGGTCGTAATGGAAACGTGCGTAGATCCGGCGTGCGTAGCAATATTCGCAAGCTTCTGGGCAGAGGCCTTTGATGGGGTTCCAAGTGTGCGAGCACCAGCCTATTGGATTATTAGGGCCGTTCATCTTTTCCAGTCTCCACTTCCCGTATCCGCCGCAGAAATAGCGATTCCAAAAGAATTAGATAGTTGATAGTATCTCCTATCTTCTCATCTATTAGTGCCTCTGTGATTCGTAATGGCATTGTCTCAGACCATTCTATCAAGTCCAACACGGAAACGATGTGTTTCATCAACATACCTTGTAACGCTTGCTCTGGAGTACAATTGAGGATGCGTGCGGCAAAATCAAAATTGTGTAGCCTATTGCCTGTTGAAGCGTACATTTCAGCCCTTGCTTCTAAGACCTCTCTTGTTTTTCGAACTCGTTTTTCGACACACTCCGAGACTTCGTTTCGCGCTGTTCCGTGACCGTTCATTTGAGCATCTTCTCCACACAACCTTCACAGACGTAATTAATATCATTACTGCATGTGCATTTCATCTTTGGGTCTCAAACGCTCCTGGGTGGCTTGTATAACGAGTTGGTTTTTCCTTCTTTAACTCTTTTACTCCAAGCGCCCTCAGAAAGCATACAAAGCAAATACGGAATGATTGCTTACCAAATACTTCTTTCACGCGATCCGCTTCCGAATGCTCATACACCGCGATATTTACAGCAATGCACTCACGCCCTTCGTCATCATACATAGGTCTGCCACATACATCGCAAGAGCCCTCTCCTGTGATTTGTATTTGCGCGCTTGGTGGTGTCGCTTGCAACAACATACCGATCTCCTTTCTCCCAATTTTTTCTTTATCTTTTTTCTTTTCTGGCATTTTCACGTCCTATTTTTATCTCTCGACTTACTGCTTCACGTGTGCGATGCAAATTCCTCTTTTCTGCATGAGACTGGATAGCAAACAATGTCCGAGGATGAAAGAAATTGAGAAGAGCGGAGCGAGTTGAATGTGGATAATAACTATCGAATTTATCATTTTCCTCATCGCTCCAAGAACCGTTAATTTCTTTTCTCCCTTCTCGTACTGAATTACCCCACGCATTAGATGTGCGATGAATGCGCATCTTGCGCGCTTTCACTCCAATCTGACCCCATGTTCGATTTGGAATGAGCTCAAGAATCTCAGCACGTGAGGCGGTTGGGTAATGACTTACAATTACTGCCTCTTCCGCTTTCAGCCATCGCGCGCCCATTATCCAAATATCTCCTTTTGCTTTTCCTTCCAGCAGGTGTCACACATTACTTCCTCGATCTCATTATTGACATCGATATAAAGATGCACCTTTTGATTGCCTATGCGCTCATGACATGAATGACATCTAAGAGTTTCATCTTCGACCAGCTTAATTGAAACCCATCTTTCGCTCATTATTTCGCATCACCTCGTGGTTTGAGCCTAGCCATGAGCCGAGTCCATAGCGGGCTCAGCGAACATTCACCAGGTTCGAATTCGTGGAGGTCAACATCAAAAGCTTGTTCAAGATGTTTGATATCAACGCTCAGGTTCTTTTTCTTTTCCATTTTTCCTCTTTTCCTTCTCTAGGAGCGATAACATTCTAAACAAACCGCAAGCGTCTCCTCCTCTCTCTGAGCAAATTATTGACCAAGCACTTGCGATTTGACACTGGTCGAAGAATTTGCAAACCCTTTTTATGGCTATCATAATCTCCACTTCAAGCCCGCCTTAAGATTACTTGGAAGTTTTGTTACTAGCGGTTCACTATACTGTACAGGTGGCGTGAAACGCGACTGGCAATAGTCAGCTATAAGTGTAGCATCTACCATCCCATCATGAGCTTTGTGGGCTCTTCCAGACTTGCGGAAATCCACATGTGGGTATTTGGCTTGTGCTATTTCTAGCGCTTGCTCTTTTGTAGTCATCCCTCCTTTCTTCACAGAGACAATTCCAAAATGCGCTTGCCATTCGTCAGCAGGGACTTCAGTAATATAATAGCGAGCAACTGTCAATGCCATGAGTAAACTACCGTAATTTCTACAAGTTGTACAAGTTGATATTATGTTTTGATTGCGGAAAGCCTCTTGCTCTTCAATCGCCACGTGAGTATGTGGCGGGAAAACTTTAAGAAATGAAAGCACACCCTCTCGATCTATTTCCGTTTTAGTTTTGCCTTCACTGGTGGTGAAGCTAATAGTGGGCATTACCATTTTGTAGCGGAGTTCATAACCGGAGACAACTGCAAAACCTCCATTTAAACCCGGATCTATGCCGAGGTAATCAGCAACCATCTTCTGTCTGACGGTTGTTTCATCGTGGCTGATGTTCATTTTGGTGATGGTGCCCCCCTCTTCGCCTTATCGTACTCGCTCTTTGAAATCTCATGAAAGAATGTGGAACCACACGCGGCACACACAAAATGAGTATCAGGATTGTCTATGGGTGTGCGTAAAGTTGTGCTGCAACGATTACAGGCGAAATGATACCAGTTCATATTATCCCTCCTTATCCGCCCTTATCCTCTTCATCGACTGGGACACCATCAAGGGGGATGTCATCAGGGTCATGGTAAGGCCGCTTTTCTGGTGCTCTTTCCTCTAGAGGACTACCCGCTAGATTGCCCTCCTCCAATCGATCCGCTGCCTCTTTGAGTTTCCCCGCCGTTTCTTCATCGATCGTAATTGCGTTTCCTGGCTTTGGTTCATACTTAAGCTTAGTTTGTTCGCTCTCGAGTGTGACGTGAATACTTTCATCTTTCGGGCTCAACGTAGTCAATTCGTCGAGTGAGACATCATGCGAAGTTGCAACGAGCGATATTTTCACGGTGCCTTTCTTTGGGTCAAAATGAACGCCATCGATAAACGCTTTGAATTTCATTGTGGCCCTCTCCTATCTCCTGCCGGCACTGCGAGCATTTGAGAGATGACATCATCGTACGTATCGCCTTTCGATCCCAATCGCTTAAGCTTCTCTCTTGTATTCCACTTGACCTTTATTATCACGATCTTATCTTTTTCTGCCATATTATTAAGTATAGCTTAAGGGTATATAAGCTTATCGCTTTTGACCTAATTGTATGTTGATTAGGTAACATAAAGCTAGCTCAAACAAATGTGGAGTTTATTGAACGAACGTTCTCGGACTCTTCCCTAAGATCTCATGTTCGTTTACATAGGCTTGAACGTTCATGAGCTGGGGATAAAATAAAAACCATACATTTCACGATTGGTATACTTTGGCCCAAGGCGGTTCCAAAGCGTGTTGCCAAGCTTATTCGCATCACAATCCTTTATGACTATTCTGACACCATCGCGAGAGACAACGCAATCGGGGCCTTGCTGCCGGACATATTCTATTTCTATCATCTTGAAATAGCAGGAGATGGAATCGAACCACCGGTCTTCAGGTCATGGGCCTGACGAGTTTGCCTCACTACTCTATCCCGCTTCCTTCTTCATACTTGAATTTACGGGAATAGTAGGGATTTACACCCTACATGGCTTAGATTCTGTGAGTTATGCCAGACCCCTGATCATTGCCTCTTACTGACACCCAAGAGTTGTCTTCCGCTTCGGGAACTACTAAGCCTTACACCCTATAAGCGTCTACTTATTCCGCCATATTCCCATTTATTTGTTTAACAGATAAGATTATAGATATAATAAAGGGAGATAATAGAGAAAATATGAAGATGAATAGAAAATGGATAGGAGTAATGGTATTAGCTCAGGTGATTTTGAGTGTGATGATAGGCGCAGCGGCAGCGGGAGCATATCTGGAAATAACTACGAGCATGCGGGTAGTTGGCAATGGCACGTACAATGCAGAGATTCTGATGCAGAGTGCAAAAGACGATTCCGGATTAGAATATTTTGGTGAAGCATATACACCTGCATTGGGGATATTCGGACCGAGTAGTTTAGAATTATCGGCAGAATACATGCTGACGCGGAATAACATATCGGAGCTTATGATTGCGGAAGAATCGGAAATAACAAATATCCGGAGCAAGCGATGCTTCAAGAACTACGACCTGGGCACGTTACAAGCATTTAATACTTTTGGTAATTATAGTGTTCTGGCGGAATTTGGCGGTGACATCAACATGTCGATGATGATGGTGGAAGCGGAAATAAAAGGTAAGGCATTATCGGAGATAATCGTGCGTGATGTAAACGCTTCGCACTTCTACATAACGCGGGATAGGGCGACCTATAAAGGAGAATACAAACTAGAGATAGGTAGCCGGATAGTACGGGTGGAAGAACCGAGAGCGGGTATTGACGAATGGTTAGGTTGTCCGTGAAGAATATGAGAGGGGTTTCCCCTTCTCTATATTTTTGAAATGAAAAGAATAAGCGTTTCACGCGCGAAATGGGTATTGAGAAAGCATCTCAAATCGAGGATCTTCTGGGCTCATAAGATACTTCTGTTTGATGGACTATATGAGCTAGTGGATGAATCAAAGCTGGACTTAGAACAGGTACGCTTAGGCAGCGGCGATTGTGATGAGAGGGCGTTTGTAATGATGGGTCAAGTGATAGAGGAGCATCCCAAATACCTCTTTGGATTTGTCGAAGGATACGATCGGCGAAACCTGAAGCATGCATGGTGCTTCATGATGAATGAGAGTGAAGCAGTGCGATATGCGGAACCTTCTTCGGCGGAGATCTTCAACCCATCAATTGAGCGAGTGTATCATTTCATAAGGTAGAATTTGAACATTCATATGTTAGCGAAGCTCAATTTCACATGGTGGTTTCTTCACAATCAAGTTCTATTTCCCGCAACCGTCACAGTCCCGGTACCGTTATCATTAAAATCCGCGGTGGCACCTGCATCCTTAAGATCATTGTTAGTTACGAGATTAGCATCACAATTGCTGTCGGCGATATTGATGCCGTATCTATGCGTTTGGGTAGTGCCTACCTTTCTAACTGTATTGCCCTGTATATTGTTACGGTTCGAATCATTTGATACTATAATTCCATCGTATGCAACAGAACCTACTCCCGCTGCTTTTCCGTTATCAGTTAAACCATTGTTCAAAATGGAGTTGTGATTACATTTATCATCGATGAGTATCCCATGTTTTCCATTCTCTTGCACTCCATTTCCCATTAAAGTACAATATTCGCAACCATCATTAATCTTTATCCCTTCGTCACCATTGCCTGAACAAATATTGGAGGATATACCTATCTTTTTAGCACTAAATCTGGCTAAGATACCACTCCACCCATTATTCGAGCAGGTATTTCCCGTTATCGTGCATCTCTCAACAGTCTGTACATAAATACCACGATCAGAGTTGTTAATGCAGGTATTTCCAGTCACCGCATTGTTATCAGAATCTGTAATCAACTTTATTCCATCAGCTTCGTTGCCTTGACATGCATTTCCTGTGATGCTGTTGCCAATTGATGAGTCTAATAAGATGATGCCCTGGAATACATTTTCGTTTACCGTATTACCTATGACTGTATTATAATTCGAAGACCAAATAAGAATGCCGTACTCATCATTGGACAAACAATTTGCACCTAAAATCTCGTTTCTATGTGAATTGTATAAGCATAGGCCGGACTTTATACAACTGTTCATCCACACATTACTTATTTTTGAATTAGATACAGCATTAAATAAAATCCCATGTTGTTTTAGAAGCTCAGCGTCCTCGGGGTCACATGATGATTCTCCGTTTATATATATCTCCTCGATGAGAATCGCGTTCGAATCTTCAACTTCGATTAAATTAGAGGAGCATCCCGGACCTAAATCGAATATTGTCCCTTTCCCCTGTCCTTGCAACTTAATTTTCGATTTAGATAAAATCTTAAGAGGTTTGTGATCGCTTGTTCCTTCAAAATTGCCTTCGAGGAAAGTAATACTGCCACCATTAGAAGGTAATTTCGGTATGATAAACTGTGTAATGTAATCAAGTGCATCTTCTTTTGGTGCAAGGTAATCAGCTCTGTCGCGATTTTTTGTATTCCATGCTGCAACAACAATTGTTGCTTCTTTTCCATGCGTCTTGAACAGTGAGACTCGCTTTGCGCTTGGCATAGTTGGC
>DAOUYX010000144.1 GCA_030665925.1 Methanosarcinales archaeon
TCATCCGCTAATCGCTTCACGTATGCTAATGCGTGTGCCGACTCGAGTGCCGGCAATATCCCTTCGTACTTGCATAAAAGTTCGAATGCGTACAGAGTCTCCACATCGGTCACAATATCATAGGTTACACGACCCATATCCTTCAAAAATGCATGCTCAGGTCCGACTCCAGAATAATCAAGTCCTGGCGCGACGCTGTGCGTTGGCAGTATCTGCCCGTCTTCGTCTTGTAACAGATAACTGTACGTGCCGTGTAATACGCCCTTGCTACCGGCACAAAGAGTTGCTGAATGTCTATTGGACGCAATGCCTTCGCCTCCTGCTTCCACACCGTATAACGCCACGTCTTCATCGTCAAGGAAATCGTAGAACATCCCTATACTGTTGCTCCCGCCTCCGACACATGCAACGAGTGCATCCGGTAGCCTCCCTTCAGCTTCCAATACCTGTCTCTTCGTTTCAAGCCCAACAACTCGCTGGAAATCGCGTACCATCATTGGATAAGGATGTGGGCCCACAACGGAACCCAAAAGATAGTGTGTATCTTCCACATTCGTTACCCAGTCCCGGATAGCTTCGTTTATCGCGTCCTTGAGCGTTTTTGAGCCGCTGCCAACCGGATGAACCTCCGCACCCATTAGTTCCATCCGGAAAACGTTCAACCGCTGCCGTTCTATGTCCTCCTCACCCATGTAAATCTCCGTTTTCAAGTCGAACAAAGCACCTACAATCGCAGTCGCCAGCCCGTGCTGTCCTGCTCCTGTCTCCGCGATTAGCCTTCTCTTGCCCATCCTCTTCGCTAACAACGCTTGACCAATCGCATTGTTCAACTTATGAGCACCGCCGTGAACGAGGTCTTCCCGCTTAAGGTATAACTCGGTGCCCAGTAGATCAGAAAGCCGCGAGCAGAAGTAAAGCGGAGTTGGTCTACCGGCAAAAGTCCTCGAATAATAGTCCAATTCTGCCTTGAAGTTCTCATCATCCTTGTAGAGTAGGTAAGCCTCTTCAAGCTCGTTCAACGCGTGCATTAAAACCTCCGGAACGAACTGTCCGCCGTACTCACCGAATTTCCCCGCTTTCGGATATTTCCCTACGTACTTGTACATCTCGCAGTCCTCACGAAATTTAAAACCTTCTCCTTACTCTTCCGCCCACCTGAAGACTCCACACCGCTCGCAACATCCACACCGTAAGGCTGAACCTCTTTTATTGCTTCTTCCACGTTCTCAGGTCTTAATCCGCCGGATAGAATCACGGGAATATCGCTCTGCTCTACAAGCTCCTTGCTTTTAGTCCAACTGTGCTTCTTACCCGTACCGCCGATCTTAGCAGAAAAAGTATCAAGAAGTATAAAATCCACATAGTCCGCTTCTGGCAGTATTCCATGAATCGTGCCATCTTCAGCCACGTGCACGGTTTTTATCAATTTCACATCGGGAAGCGCTTCGCGAACGGACTTCAAAAACTCATTTGATTCAAATCCATGCATCTGCACGCCAAACGGCTCAATCCTTCTGACCACAGTTTCCACTTCTCCCACAGAACGCGGGCAGAGCACCACCACGATATTTATATCATCACCTATCTCTTTTGCGAGCTCTTCCGCTTCGTCAATGCTGATTTTACGCGGCGTTTCCACCGGCACGTCCACTATCATGCCGAGCATGTCCGCATCGCTATCCACAACAAGGTGCGCATCGTCCGTATTCGTAATTCCGCAGATCTTCACTCTCAGTTCAGACATGACGCTATAAACTCCCTTGGATTCTCTGACCGCATCAATGCGGTCCCGATGAGCAGTGCATCCGCACCGCAGTCAAATAAATAGCTTGCATCTGCTGGTGTCCTGACCCCGGACTCACTTATCAGTATCGTATCCTCTGGCACATACTCCGAAAGTCTTGCGGTCGTCTCGATGTCCACGGCAAGCGTCCTAAGATTACGGTTATTAATCCCGATGATCTCCGCTCCGGCATTTACGGCATTTTCTATCTCCTCTACTGAGTGACATTCAACCACCGCCTCCAGTCCCAAATCATCCACCATGTCCAGCAGCTTCTCCACCGGAGAGATCCCTTCAATGAGCAGTATCGCATCCGCACCGTATCCAAAACCCTCTTGAATTTGGTATTCGTCCACGACAACATCCTTGTACAACACTGGAATACTCACTCTGCTCTTCACTATTGACACATTTTCTACTTTACCGCCGAAATAAGGAGAAGTGAGAACTGATATCGCCACTGCACCCCCCTCCACGTATTCACCTGCTATTGATACCACATCTCTGTTTCCTATTAGATCACCATCCGTTGGCGACTTCGGCTTTATCTCCGCTATTATTGACTTATATGGTGTTTTAATTACTCTTGATAAACTGAGAATCTCACTTCTCCTTTCTGGAATTTTAGCTTTTTTCCTACGCTCCACTGCCTCTCTCGTATCCCTGACTATTCTATCTATCAAATCGTTCAAGTCTCAACTCTCCTCCCGTAAATCGAATCAAATCCTCAAGTTTTCGATATGCCTCGCCCGAATCTATTGAAACGGCAGCGAGTTCAAAACCGTCTTTTAAGTCCGCTGCAAGTCCGCCTACGACCATCGCAGCCGCAGCATTCATCAAAACTGCATTCCTCTTCGCTCCTTTCCGCCCTTTCAAAATGTCAATTGCAATTCGCGCATTCTCCTCCGCATTCCCGCCCTCTATCTCGCTCATCTTCGCCCGTTCCCGCCCGAAATCCTCTGGAGCTACGCGGTACGTTATTATCTCCCCGTCTTTCAGTTCCGCTATCTTGGTTTCGCCAATCGGCGAGATCTCATCCAAGCCGTCCAAGCCGTGAGCGACTATCGCATGTCGCAGTCCAAGACCTCTCAGCACTTCCGCAATCTTCTCTACAAGCGAGACGTCATAAACGCCTATTACTTGCGCTTTTACCTTTGCGGGATTCGTCAATGGCCCAAGAATGTTGAACACCGTTCGTATCCCTATCTCCCTTCTCGGTCCTATCGCGTATTTCATTGCAGGATGAAATATCGGAGCAAACATAAAACCCATTCTTACTTTTTCTATGCACTCACACACCCTCTCAGGCTCCAGCATTACATTAATACCAAGCGCTTCAAGTACATCCGCAGAACCAGCTTTTGACGATACCGCTCTGTTCCCATGCTTCGCAACGACCAATCCCGCGCCCGTAGCGACAAAAGCTGAAATTGTACTTATATTGAACGTCTTTATCCTATCCCCTCCAGTTCCGCAGGTGTCTACCATCACCCCGTCTACTTTTGGCGAGATGATGGATGCATACCGAAGCATTGTATGAGCAAAAGAAACGATCTCCTCTACTCTCTCACTTTTCATCCGCAGCGCAGTTAAGAAGGAGGCTATTTGCGCATTCGTCGCTCTACCACTCATGATTTCCTCCATTACAAGCCTTGCTTCCTCAGATTCGAGGTCTTCTCCTTCCACCACTTTCGGTATCGCTTCTTTTATCATTTCATATCCTCAGAAAGTTATCTATTATCTTCCGCCCTTCGCCGGTCAGTATGGATTCGGGATGGAACTGAACGCCCTCAATCGGCAACGTTCTATGCCTTACACCCATTATCTCGCCGTCTTCTGCTCTTGCGGAAATTTCTAAGCAAGAAGGGAAACCATCTTCGCAAACCACGAGCGAGTGATACCGCGTTGCGTGAAACGGATTCTTCAGTCCCCTGAATAGCCCCTTGGAATCGTGATTTATCACTGAAACTTTCCCATGCATTAATCTCCGCGCGTAGCCGATCTCAGCGCCGAAAACGTCTCCTATTACTTGATGCCCCAAACAGACCCCGAGAATAGGACAACTGAACTCCTTTACTACTTCTTCGGAAACACCCGCGTTCTCCGGTCTCCCGGGTCCCGGTGAAATGATGACCCGGTCTGCTTTGATCTCCCTGAGTTCATCTATTCCAACATCGTTTCTTCGCACTACCACTTCCGCACCACGCTCTCCAACGTATTGTACGAGATTGTACACGAAGGAGTCGTAGTTATCTATCACAAGCACTTTCATTTTCCGCTGT
>DAOUYX010000197.1 GCA_030665925.1 Methanosarcinales archaeon
TGGAGCTGCACGTGAGCCAAAATACCCTTCTCTCCAGTGCTTATGTCCTTTATAGAGAACCCTATTCTTCGCCCTCCTTCATGAATGTCAGACGTAAGCATACCGCCCACAGCTATTCCCTCAGCTTTCAAGCTCCTTATCACTTCCCTTATAATCGTTGACTTCCCGATCCCCGGCTTCCCGGTTATTCCTAATCTGAGTTTCACAGCTCTATCATCCATAGCTTACGGTGTTCTCCCTGGCGAACTCGCGGATACTTTACATAACGATTGTCGCGTGTACAGAAAAAGTGCTAAGGTCAGGATAAAGAGGATAACCGAGGGTATGAAGGAATAGGAGATGCCAAATAGATAAACGAAGAGTGCTGAACTTACGGGGCCTAACAAGGATCCTGAGGTCTTCGCAAATTCAAATATGCCGGAGTAAGCGCCATATCTTTCCCGCGGTGCAATATCTGTAACTCGTGCCTCTATTAACGGTTCTACAAAGGTCGTGCCAAGCGATATAATAAATATCGTTACTAAGAGACTGGGAAGTGACCGCAGAAATCCTAAGGGTATGATAAAGATGGCGGAAATTACGAAACCAAGATAGATCAATCTGGTTTTACCGATTCTATCGCCTATTTTACCCAGCGGTATTTGAAAAAGCAGGAAGGGAGCAGCCGAGATCCCCATCCAGACTCCGATTACGAAGGGGCTGTAGCCCAGGTGGTGAAGGAGCAACGGACCGAAAACCCATTTGGCAGAATACCAGAAAAAAAGTGCGACTGTGCAGAGAGCCAAAACGTTAAGTTCTCGGTGCTGCCCGAACTCCTTGAGTACTGCTAACAAGTCCTCCCTACGCATTTCTTTGCTCTTGGCGTTTCTCGTACCATTGCGGTTATAATCTTTTAATTTGAAGACCAACAGCAACGATGCGAGGAGCAGAAGAGCAGAGAAGAGGTAAGGGGTTCTTATATTAAATTGATCTGCCAGAAGCCCCCCGATTACGGGACCGATGAACATACCCGCATTTGCAAAGGTACCGAAAACAGATCTGAACTCGCCTCTCCTATCCACAGGGGAAATATCTTTAATAAATGCCTCACTGATAACCCAAGCGGGAGCCATGGCAAAACCAAATGCTATTTGCAACACGATTAAAGCATAAAGATGGGTATTCAGGAAGAATACGAGCAGCACAGCCGATAATAGAAGGAACGAAGCGATTAACAATCGTTTTCTGCCGAGTTTATCAGAAAGAACACCCGCGGGGATGCTGAATGCCATCCCGGCGAGAGACGTTATCGCAGCAACGAGCCCAACCAATTCCGCCTTTTCGAGAAATTGGTTCAGGTACAGTGGATGAACTGTAATGATAGCGCCTATGAATACGCTGAAAAGGAAGAAGATGGTGGAAAATAGGAGTAGCTGCTTGGGGGTCTGTACTTTCGACTCTCGCTGTAATCTTGGCTTGAACATAAACATACAACACCTTTTCAGCTAAAAAGAATTATACTAATAGCGCAGTAAAAAATCCGCGTTCCAAGTATAAACGACGGCTATGAATGCAGAAGAGGTTGATAAGTGGGTGGAGCAGGCGTTTGAAGCGCGTGTAGAGAAGTTTGCAGGATTGATTGATAGAGCAAAGAAGCTGTTAAACCGGGAGCAGCGATTACGAAAAGGAAGCGGATTGGTTCGCATAGCTCCACAAGCAGTGAGGAGCGTTGCGGTTATAGGCGATCTACACGGTGATTTGGAAAGCCTGGTTCATATACTGAAGGATAGTGACGTGGAAAACACAGATCGAATTGTTTTTCTTGGCGATTACGGCGATCGGGGGGAGGAAAGCGTTGAAGTTTACTATCTTATTTTGACATTAAAGGTTTTAGCGGGGGCAGAAGAAAGAGTGATATTGCTGCGGGGGAATCACGAAGGCCCGCCGGACATGCCCGTGAGACCTCATGAGTTGCCTTTGTTCTTTAAAAAGAAATATGGGACTCAAGGGCAGGAGTTATACGCAGACATAAAGGATTTGTGGGAATATTTACCATATGCCGTAGTGGTTACGGGTCGCTATTTGATGGTGCACGGTGGTGTGCCTACCAATGTAACTTCTCTTGACGATATTGCGTATGCACGTGAAACGCATCCATCATCGAGCACATTTACGGAGCTACTGTGGAGCGACCCGATTGAGGGCACGGGCTCATTCAATTCGATACGTGGTGCAGGCAGGATGTTTGGTGAGGATATTACCGATAATGTTCTTCGTATCGCGGGCGTGAAGACCATAATAAGAAGTCACGAGCCGTGCGAGGGTGTAAAAGTAGAACAAGGAGGTAAAATTCTCACGCTGTTTTCACGAAAAGGCGATTTCAACAACCAAGCCGCATATTTACTGCTGGATGAAACCATGCTGCGAGATGCAAAAGATGCCGAGGAGCTGGCGAGAACCGCTGCGCGAATATGGTAGTGTCTCGTCAACTTAATTTTGGGATATCTTAATAACTTCCGAATACTTGGATGTTG
>DAOUYX010000111.1 GCA_030665925.1 Methanosarcinales archaeon
AAAGTTTGTGGTATGTCGAAAAGGCAAATCAGATGCTCGCTCTAAGATGTGCTAAGTACAACGGGACTTTTGGGAATTTGTTCCTCCAGTATATGGAGAGAATTAGGCGCACCTAACCTGTAAGAAACGCATAATGCACCCTAAAAACGAAACAAATCACATATTAATTTCTCAAACTCATACCCTCTTTTTTGTGGGGGTCCAATCTTTTTAATTTCTTTAAATTTCTTATTTAAGAGCATCTGATTTTGACTGGTTGGAAACATTTTTCACCTCTTCATATTCTTATCTTGTTCATTATACCCTTTATATTTTTACACTTTTGCCAAGATATGGATAATTCCTACATATCTGAAACTCTCCATTTTAAAGTGGACAGTCTTTTTATTTATACCTTTTCCTCTTTATTCCTTAGTATGAACCTCATCTCGATATTTGACCTCTCGTCTGCGGAGATAGAAGCGATCCTTGAAAAAGCGGCAGAGCTGAAACGAGAGCGAAGCGAAAAAATCGTTGAGGG
Organism: Methanosarcinales archaeon; assembly: GCA_030665925.1. GTDB lineage: Archaea > Halobacteriota > Syntropharchaeia > Alkanophagales > Methanospirareceae > JACGMN01. The sequence continues at coordinate 521 of DAOUYX010000111.1, forward strand.
AACGTTTCCTCCTAATTTCAATTCTCGATGTAATTTTGGATTTAATAGAAAACGTACAAATTTCGGAACATTTGCCGAGAATATCTTTATTTCTTTAGAGTCACTATCTATTACATAAATATAAATGTTAGAGCGACTGAACTCACGATTGTACGAAAATGGCAGCTTTGAAATAAAGGATGAGCCGTTCTATTTACCGCAGGGCAACGAAGTTTCGCTATTTGAAGCCGCCTATAAGAATAAACTTCCAGTCATGCTGAAAGGTCCCACGGGAAGTGGTAAGACGAGATTAGTTGAATACATGGCCTGGAAGCTGGGTCGGCCGCTCTACACCGTTGCCTGTCATGACGATCTAAGTGGGAACGACCTAACTGGCCGGTATCTCATCAAAGGTGACGAAGTAGAGTGGATTGACGGGCCACTGCTTATGGCGGTAAAGAACGGCGGAATCGTCTATTTGGATGAGATCGTGGAGGCGAGAAAAGACACAACCGTCGTCATTCACCCATTGACGGATCACAGGCGATATTTGCTGATTGAGAAATTGGGGAAGATATTCTACGCTCCCGATGACTTCATGCTGGTCATTAGCTACAATCCGGGTTACCAGAGCGTTTTAAAAGAATTGAAACAGAGTACAAGACAGAGGTTTGTCAGTATCAATTTCGGATGGCCGAGTGAAGACTTAGAAACTCAAATTGTTCATCAGGAGACCGGTGTTGAGCAAGATACTGCAAAAAGGTTGGTGAAAGCCGCGAATAAAATACGAAATCTTATACATCAAGGACTCGAAGAGGGCGTTTCGACCAGAGAACTTGTCTATGCCGGCACGTTGCTAAAAAGTGGAGTGCCGGTGCGGGATGCGCTATATTCAACGATGATAGAGCCTTTAACTCACGATAGCGATCTCAAAAGGAGCATAGAGGAAATCCTTAAAAATTACTTTGAGGTGTAAGCAAACTACTGTGGACTGGCCGGGGAATGGTCTGGAATTCAACCAAGAAGGCTCTTGGAAAGAGGAAAATAAGGAAATTACTTGAAGTACATTACGACGGTGAAGTACCGGAGGAATTAGTTGGCGAATTGTATCCTTTGCTCGATAAAGTAGGTTATGACGGTTTAGAGCAGGTTGCGGGTCTTAGCAGCCAGATCGCCAGGTATAGTGCGGGAACTGCGGTTCGGTTGCTGGAGAAGAGTCCGGAACTCATCGAGCAAGTGCTGACGCACGGCGATAAGGAATTGGTGATGCAGGTCTATAGCCTCTGTCGTCAGGTCGCCCGGGATACTATTTTTGTTGCTGCTCGGCTGCTTGACGAGAGTCCGGAACTCGTTGAGCGGTTGCTGAAGTATGGTGATAAGGAATTGGTCAAGAAGGTTTATGGTCTTAGTAGTCGGGTCGTTGAGTATAATTTGAGAACCGGGGTTCGGTTGCTTGGGATGAGTCCCGAACTCGTTGACAGAGTGGGTTATGACGGTTTAGAGCGGGTTGCGGGTCTCAGTAGCCGGATTGGTAAGGAGCATAGTGACGTTGCGGTTAGATTGATAGAGATGAGCCCGGAACTGATTGACCGAGTGGGGTACGAAGGTTTAGACCGGGTTGCGAGTCTCAGTAGCCAGATTGGTAAGGAGCATAGTGACGTTGCGGTTAGATTGATAGAGATGAGTCCGGAACTGATTGATCGAGTGGGGTACGAAGGTTTAGAGCGGGTTGCGGGTCTTAGCATTCAGATCGCCAGGTACAACTGGCGAACAGGAGTTAGTTTGCTGGGTATGAGTTCAGAGTTCATTGATCGAGTAGGTTACGATAGGTTAGAGGAAGTTGCGGCTTTCTGCAGTCAGATCGCCAGGGAGGACAGTTTTGTCGCTGCTCGAATGCTGGATATGAGTCCGGAACTCGTTGATCGAGTGGGTAACGATTGTTTGGAGCGGATCGCGGATCTTTGCCGTCAGGTCAACAGGGATGATGGTTTTATCGCTGCTAAATTGCTCGGTGGAAGTCCGAAGCTCATTGCGCGATTGCTCGAATACGGAGATAACGAATTCGTTACGAGTGTTTACGGTCTTTGCTGTCAGGTGGCGGAGGATTATAATTGGAGAACTGCCGTTCGGTTACTTACTGAAAGCCCTGAACTCTCTAAGCGATTGCACAAATACGGGGGCAATGAATTGGTAAAAGCCGTTTACGCTATTTGTACTCAGGTCGCAGAGTGTAGCGCGAGGACTGCCGTTAGTCTGATTGAGGCGAGTCCGGAACTCATTGGTAGGGTCGGCTATGACGGGTTCGAGAAGGTTGCCGCCCGCGCCGCCGAGTTAGCGAAGTTGGAGGTGGGAAGAGCAACATCGTTCGTGCGGGGTGAGTCTTCTGAATATGCTGCTTTTATAGATACGATCATTCAGGGTCTTGAGCTGAAGAAAATAAAACCCGTATTGGCAAATTATCTAAATGCTCTGTTAGGCTACCGAATCGAGATTGCGGAAGCTCAGGGCGCTTCAACCGACGGTGAACGAATCTACCTCCCGGAACGAATTCAAGAGTTCAGTGAGGAAGACAGGAACTTCATTCTCTACAAAGTCCTGGCGACACATGAAGAGGCACATTTGGAATACGGCAGTTTCGATTTCGAGCTGATGCGAGTGCAGGATGTCGTGAGTAGAATAAGTGCGAAATACGGTGGTGAACGTAAGCAAATGAACGGAACAAGTGATGTTGGGGGATTCTACGAACTCTTTCCCGAGCCCACGTTAGCGAGGGATCTGACGACCGTTCTCGAAGATTATAGGATCAACTCGCGACTGCAAACGGAATATCCCGTCCTCGGTGAGCATATCGTGGAAATGAACGTTCACGTGGTTTCTAAAAGGCTCGCTATTGCGGAGTTGGCAAATGACAAACAGAGAGCAGTAGAGCTTATAGGTCAGAGGCTAATTGCCGGCACGAGCGAAGAGCAAGTTCCGGAAAATTTAGAACAAGCTGTTGACCGAGCGCTGTCAATAAGCCACACGTTATCTTCGCCAAATGCAGATGTGCACGAAACAGCAAGGGTTGCGGCTGAATTGTATTTCCTGATAGAAGACCTTTTTCAAGGACCTTATAAACCAGTGCCTCCATTTTCAGCATCTTTAGATCAATCGCAAGTCAATCAGAATATAGGCAATTTCGGCAGAACGGCGCGAAAAATAAGTGAGAAACTTGAGAGTAAAGAAAGCAGAACTGAGCAGGATAACGAGCAAATGCAGACCGTACAACAGTCAACTTCTTCATCACAGTACGCTGCTTCAGAAGAGGCAGTAAAAAAGCTGCTACGAGCGTTGTTCAAAGAGAAGGGGGTCAGACCCAAAGAGGTAGAGTCGAGAATTGACGCTCTTGAGTCAAGCAAAGTGGAGGATTATTTAAGCGACCTTGAAACTTTAATTAGAGCCGAAGATGAACTTCAAAGCGAACGAGACACGTATTTATATCACGAATGGGGCAGTGACATTGGTGATTATAGACCAAATTGGTCGAGGATAAGAGAACGGGCGATAGATGGCGGTTCAAACAACTTTTATCTCGACACCATTCAGAAGTATGCGGGACTGATAAAATGCATTCGGCGAGAATTCCAGATGCTCAGACCGGAGGGTTTATTAAGACTGAAGCGTCAATTTGACGGCGATGATATTGACCTGGATGCCGCGGTTCAGTATTTCATTGACAAGCGACTGAGACTCTCACCATCCGAAAGAAACTATGTACGAACTGAAAAGAGATTGCGGGACATGGCAGTCGCATTTCTCGTTGACGTAAGTGGCAGTACGGGCGGAGCGACAATCGCGTGCGAGAAAGAGGCTTTGATTTTGATGTCCGAGGCGTTGCGAGAATTGGGCGATAGTTTTGCCATCTACGGCTTCTCCGGCCATGGTAGGGATAACGTGACCTTTTACAAGATAAAGGATTTTGACGATCTTTACGATGAGAGAGTGCAGAGCAGGATTTCCATATTGACGAATGAGCAGTCCACACGAATTGCGCCGGCAATCAGACACACCACGGTTAAATTGAGGAGTAGAGAAGAAAAGATAAAGCTGATTATTCTTCTGAGTGATGGTAAGCCGTTAGACACGGATTATCATGGCGATTACGCGATTGCAGACACGGGAATGGCATTGAGGGAAGCTCAAAGATACGGTATCAAGTCGTTTTGTATTACTGTTGATCGTGAAGCTGCGGAGTATCTGCCACAGATGTACGCCAATAGTAGATGGGTGGTGATAGATGACGTGCTCAAATTACCTGATAAAATAACGAGGATTTATAGGCTGTTTACGACTTAAATCCAAAATTTGGGTTTCTAAAATCTTATTGCATAAAAGAAGGATATATTGATTTCCTAAAGGATATTCAAGATAAATATTGTCATATTAATATTGGATTTCTTGGTAGAACTTTTGCAAAATGTGTTGATGAAAATAACTATACAACTCATCTCGACCTTTTCGGGTGCAAAGACAGAAGAGTTCACCTTAGTTCTTCTCTCACGGCTCCAACAGCTCAAATCCTGTTTGAGTATCAAAAGTACGGCGTGCCTTTGTATCAACCAATTCAAAAAGTATAACCTCCATCACCTGCCATACCTTCACACCCCGGCGAACACAGCCGGTGATTGTGGATTTGTCCCTGCCACTGGCGATGTGCATGTGCAAGATTGGATTATGATCTTTATCAGGAAAGATAGTTCCAACGCCTGCTATTTCATGAACGTTATCTAAAATATGCTCCATCGGCGCAATAGGTTTACTTCTACCTTGCTCAGGTCCAACGACAAGCTTGCTGCCTTCGTCCGCGCCGCCAAGTGCTATTAACGCTGCCGCAGTGATTGAATGCTCACGAGCGAATGCTTCTATCGTTTCATGAAGGATATCGCCGTCTTCGAGTCGTATAATAAAAGTCCGTCCTTTTTTTGCTTCCGAATATTTCATTTATTATCTTAACCCTTTTTATTTATACCTTTTCCTCTTTATTCCTTATCATGGTTATGAAACTCATCTCAATCTTTGACCTCTCGTCTGCGGAGATAGAAGCGATCCTTGAAAAAGCGACAGAGCTGAAGAAAGATCGAAGAGCCGGCGAAAAAGCTCGAACTGATTGTGCAGGAAAGACATTAGCACTGATCTTCGAGAAACCGTCCACACGCACTCGTGTGTCCTTTGAGGTTGCGATGTTAGAGTTAGGGGGGCATGTGATCCGATTAAATCGTGACGAGCTT
>DAOUYX010000073.1 GCA_030665925.1 Methanosarcinales archaeon
CGAAAATAAAGCCATAATTTTCCTCTTTTTTCCTGAAATAGCTTCCTTCAATCCTTAAATACGATTTCGGCTCTTTATTCGTCTGCTCTATCTGCGATCTCTCTTTATACTTCCTTATAACCGTTTCGGGCTTAGCATTGAGTGCGGTAGTAAAGAGTGCAATAAAATCGTCATAGCCCTCACCCCGCACCAGAAACAGGTTTCCCGCAGTCCCTTGCCAAATACACCTTCTGAACGGGTATATAACGTAACATTCACCGTCTATCGTCCGCTTAATTGGCTTAACATTACTTATCAGATCTTCCTTTCCGAATTTGGCGCCGAAACGTACGACGATGAAATTCGAGTTCAACCGGGTTATCACCTTTACGCCGGCTCTTCTCGCCTCTTGGAAGATCAGTAAAAAGAAAGTGTTGTGCGATCTTGTGGTTACAAGAGGAGCTAAACAAAACAGATACCCGCTATTTATACGTTTGACGCGCATATTTTACCTTTGCATCCTTACCCCGCACTACTGCTATTGCATTGATCGTCCATATGTACAAAGTCCGTAAAACCCCGAACTGATCCATTCGCCTCATGGAAAAATCCACATAAAGTTTCGGGTCGCAGTATATTTTGCCCCAGTGTTTGAGTCGCCACGCGATTTCGTAATCATCACCCGCCGGCAGATCGGAATATCCTCCAATCCGCAAGAACTCGCGTCTTCGGAATGCCGTATTTGATCCGAGCGTGGTATAAAAGACCTTCGTTCGCCCTAAGAAATACGCGATCTTATTGAACAGCCCGATCAAGAACCAGTATTTGAAACTATTTTCAATTGGGCGTATCGGACCGTAAACCGCAACCACACCCTCAAGCTCAAAATCCGCACATATCCGCGCAAGCCAATCTTTCGGCAGAATTATATCCGCGTCCGTCGTCGCGATAATCTCCGCACTCGTCACTTCCGCACCGTCATTTCTCGCACCACCAACACCTTTGCTCTTCTGCTGTACGACTATATCGGCGTATTCCTTTGCTAATTCTACCGTTCGGTCAGTGCTCCCGCCGTCCACAACCACGATCTCAAATTCATCTCTACGCAAGGTTTGATTAACAAGGCTCTTCAAGCATCCTTCTATATACCGCTCTTCATTGTACGTCGGAATGACGACGCCGATTTTCTTATTCATCATTCATCACCTTTGCACAATCCATTGCACTCCGCACACAAGCGTCCATATTAAGATATTTAAATTCCGCAAACCTGCCAACGAGGTGAATCCCCCTGCGGCTTAAAAATCGTTTTATCACCTCGATATTCCGCTCATAATTTAAATCTGATATGACGTAAGCATACCTCGTCCTCTTCGCTCTGGTGAAGCACACGGTGTCCTTATCTATAATTTTCTTTTTATGCAGTTCCTCTACCGTGCGAGTTATTATCTCATCATCCGTCAGCCTATCAATAGGATCTCCGCGATTATACGTTATCTCCGCGAGAACTGCGCTCTTGCCCTCTGGTGCAACGCCTTTACTGTAGTTCGAAGGGAATGCGACCCTGTGGGCGAGACAATCACCATCAGGTATGTACAGCCAGGAAAAATCGTTTAAATGTTCCACGTCGAGTCCGAGCATTACAGTGATAAGCGAGTTGTATTTTAATTCGTCGAGGGCTTTGTAAATCTCAGCGGGGACATCCTTTATTGAACGAACGACATCAAAAATCGGTTGCGTTGCTATAAGTTTGTCATAGCTCCTTCTTTCTATCCCATTCGATACGATCCATCTATCATTCTTTCTATCGATTGATTTCACATCGAAATTTCTTATTATCTTATCCCAGGATTCGTGCTCTAAGCTTCTAATAAAGGCGTTTATACCACCTTCTTTCGGGTAATAGAAGTTCAATTGGTGTGTGTACCCTTCGGTCGCGATTCCAAGTGACGACTTGATAATATCTTCTACTGGTGGTTTTGGCACTCTTCCATCCACCCATACAGTGCTCATCTCTGATGTGTCATACTTCCAGATCTTCTCATTGTATGGAATAAGATATTTCTCCGCCATACCTTTTCCAAAAGTGGAGTAGAGCCATTCTTTAAAATTTCCGGGTCGGCTTTTGTTATTATTAATCAAAGCCTCGACGAATCCCGTGAGACATTCGAAATTGTCCTGTAACGGCAGATCCGATAGACCATTCTCAAATGGATACTTCACATAATTGCCTTTATACAGTATTTTTGTATTCCTCCGACGTTTCACGATATTATCACCGAGCTTTTCGAGCATAACGGTTAGAACCCTTTTGTCTTTAGAGAATATAATGTGCGACCCACTCCAGTCGAAGGTAAAGCCATCTTCTTCCAGTGATCGGCATAACCCTCCGCACTTGCTATTCTTTTCTACGATTTCGCAATCCGCTATTAGGCTTCCGAGTGTCAATCCGGTAAGTCCGGCACCTATGATTCCTACGGTCATCTGTCCATCTTTTATTGAGCACGTACTTAAAAACCTTTCTTTCAAAAAGAAAGCTTTACCAAAGAAACATTATACATTACATACAATAAATTTAGAGGAAATTTATATCAATATTTCTTAGCACAGGTTATTTTTAAAAAGAAATTTAGAAAAAGTACGAGTAAGCCAGGATGGCAGAGTGGACAAATGCGGTGGCCTCGAGAGTCACTGTCCCGTAAGGGACGCTCAGGTTCGAATCCTGATCCTGGCGCTTTTCTTAAACCACGAGATTTCACAAGATTAACACAAGAAGACGATGCCTGATGCCAGTTTGACTTGTATCTTGCATCTTCTCATTTTCTCGTTGTTTATTTAAAGTATAACTGCCGTAATTCTCTTTAAGACGCAGATTTACACGGATTTACACGGATTTATTTAGGGTGAAGAACATTGTTGATTTTTATCATCTGTGTTAATCTGCGTTAATCTGTGTCAACAATTTAGGTTTTCTTGTGGTTATAAAAAGAGTACAGCCCATATAAGCAGCGTTGCACACCGTGCGAGTTCGTTAGAAGCGCCGACGACATCGCCACTTACCACACCAAATTTCCGCTTCGCAACGTAAGAAACGACGAATGCGACTACGATGCCCGTGAACACAATACAGAAACGGAACGAAGCGGTAAACAGTAACGCAATGAGCACGGCAGAAATAAGGGCAGCCAGATATTTCATTGGCGAGGAAGACCGTATAAACAGAGTTCCCAGTCCTTCATCACTATCGAATCCTTTGCCAAGCATCAGGCACGTATTCATACTCAGCTTTGCCGAGACCTCTGCGATTACGAATACCGATGCAAAACCGTAAAACGAGACTAAATTAAAGTTAAAAGCATCTGCCGTTAAGTCCACACCCACGGTCTTAACAGCAAAAAAACTCAGAAGGAGCACAAAGATGGCTGCAAACAATCCCGCGATACCTATTTTATCATCTTTCATCGCTCTTCTCTTCTCTTCTCTGCTTCCTGGTGCCATCACTCCGTCAAAGAAATCCGCTAAGCCATCCAGGTGCAGCAGACCCGTAACGAGGTAAAGAGCGAGCAGCGTGAGCAGAGCGGCAATGTCAGTCGCCGCGCCTAACAATCCAAAAGCGACAAAAGCTGCCACGGCGACAATCAAGCCAATCAACAAGCCAACAAACGGGAAGAGGTAACTCTTAGCTTTAACGTCTTCTATTCGTACGTTCTTTTTCACGGGTATCTGCGTTAAGAAACTGATGAGGTCAAGCATTGTTTAATTATCCTTTCCTTCCAACGGGCATTATATACAGTGGACTTTCTTGCTCCTGCATATTCATGATTTCTCGGACTTCGCAGTCAACAAATGCGCCTATGACTACCGTTCCGAGGTCTAAGGAAAGCGCCTGCAAATAAACATTCTGTGCTGCGTGTCCTGCTTCCATCTGCGCATATCTGATCCCCCGTTCCTTGTATTTCACGGTCGTTCGTTCATAAACCGCAGTAAATACGATGTCTATCGCAGCATCTCTTACGCATTCTTGTCCAACAGCAGCATCTGCAAGCTCAGCCCGTACGTCACCATCCTTAACCTTTTCCAGTTCATGTTCTTCAGGTCTATACCGATAAACGCCTTTGTCAATGCCTTCTACGTCTCCTACAACTACGTATAACTCAAGCGGATAGAGTGCGCCAGCAGAAGGTGCCGTTCTTCCTCCCCACGGAGCGGTAATACCTTGAGCAGCCCAGAGTAGCTGCGATACCTCCTCAATGGTTAAATTCTCATCTGAATAAGCTCTTATTGACCTCCTTTGTGATAACGCCTCCTCCACAGATGTGTTACTTGTATAGCGAGGTTCAGGAAGTTTTACTCTTTCTCCTACCCCTATTTTCTGTGTGTCTTTCGTTTCCATAGTCTCCACCGGTTTAGGCTGCTCCTGCTGAATGAGAACCGAGAACGTTGTCGCAATTGCCGTTACTATTACAAGTGCTACAATCACGCCTATTATTGTTGTTTTAGTTGGCATTAGCGATTATTTCTTATTTCATGGTGTTTTAATAAACTTTGCTAATCTATCATGGATGGCTGTTAAAACCCGCAACAGCATATCTCCCGTAATATCTGATTTATCGAACGCTCTTTTTGCATCTTTCATCCGGATTTGTATACTTATGCATCGCTGAAAGAGATTGAGGAGGGAAGAAGAAGAGAGGGGCGTTGAAAAAGCAAGCAAACGCCCAGGTCGGGATTTGAACCCGAGTCCGAGCCTCGACAGGGCTCAATGATAGGCCTCTACACCACCCGGGCCTTTATGCTTTATACCGTATATTAATACTTATACCTTTACGAATGAGATAAGGTTTAAAGGTTAAAACGTTCTAACTAACCAAGAAAGAAAAACAAAAAGAGAAAAGCAAGCAAAAGGAGATAAGCGAATAATGGCAACAAGGGGAAAGAAAGCCGCGGAAAAGGCAAAATTATTGATGGACAAGACCGAGCAAATACGAAACATCGGGATCATCGCTCATATAGACCACGGAAAGACCACGTTGACCGATAACCTCCTTGCAGGAGCAGGGGTAATATCAAAAGAATTAGCCGGCGAACAACTCTTTACGGATTTCTATTATCTGGAGCAGGAGCGGGGGATAACGATATTTTCCGCGAATGCGTCCATGGTTCATGATTACAAAGGAGAGCATTATCTCATTAACCTTATAGATACGCCGGGGCACGTGGATTTCGGTGGTGACGTCACACGGGCGTTGAGAGCCGTTGACGGTGCCGTGGTGGTTGTTGATGCCGTAGAGGGTGCGATGCCGCAGACCGAGACCGTGCTGAGACAGGCGATGAAAGAAAACGTGAGACCTGTGCTCTTCATTAACAAAGTAGATCGGATGATCAACGAGCTGAAAGTGGATGCGAATGAGATGCAAATCCGGCTCGGCAAGATCATTGACAAGGTGAACAAGCTGATGAAGGGCATGAACAAGGAGAAATACGCGGAATGGAAGCTTGACGCCGCGAAGGGCACCGTTGCGTTCGGCTCCGCGTTATATAACTGGGCGGTCAGCGTTCCGACCATGCAGAAGACTGGGATTAGCTTTAAGGAAGTCTATGAGTATTGCAAGCAGGAGAATATGAAGGAATTGGCGATTAAGTGCCCGGCTTATATCGCGGTTCTTGATATGGTAATCGAGCATCTTCCCAATCCGCTGGAGGCACAGAAGTATCGTGTCCCCGTGATATGGCACGGAGATAAAGAGAGTGAGATCGGGCTGAGTATGACTCACTGTGTAAGAGAAGGAGACGTCGCTTTTATGGTTACTGACATCTCCGTGGACCCACATGCAGGCGAAGTTGCCACCGGAAGACTGTTTAGCGGAACCGTGGAGAAGGGCAAGGAATTAATCGTTTCAGGCATCTATAAAACGAACAGAATTCAGCAGGCATGCATCTTTATGGGTGAAGAGCGTGTGGAGGTTGATAAGGTACCAGCAGGTAATATCGCGGCGCTCGTGGGTATGAAGGATGCTATCGTTGGCTCTACTCTTTCTACCGGGGAGATGGCGCCATTTGAAAGCATGAAGCATTACAGTGAGCCCGTTGTTACGGTTGCAGTGGAGGCGAAGAGCACGAAAGACCTGCCACGACTGATAGCTGTGATCAGGAAGTTTGCTAAAGAGGACCCGATGATACGGGTTGAGATAAACGAGGAGACGGGTGAGCACCTGGTCTCGGGAATGGGCGAGTTGCACCTCGAAATAATTACGCATCGGATACAGGTGGATGAGGACGTACCTATCATCGCTTCACCACCAATTGTCGTCTTCCGTGAGACTGTGGAAGGGACTGCGGGTCCGGTTGAAGGGAAATCGCCGAACCGGCACAACAAGTTCTATTTTGAAGTCGAACCTTTGGGTGCTAAGGTCGTGGAGAAGATACAAACAGAGGGCTTAGTGGTGGGCAAAGACAAGGTCGCGCTGCGAGACCAACTGATGGAAGCGGGAATGGACAAACTGGAAGCCAAGAAGGTTGTTAGTATCGTCGAGGGTAACGTGCTGGTTGATATGACGAAAGGAATTCAGTATCTGCGGGAGGTAATGGAGTTGATCCAGGAAGGGTTTGAGGAAGTGATGCTCAGGGGACCCTTAGCAAAGGAGAAGTGCAGAGGCATAAAAGTAAAATTGATGGACGTGAAGCTGCACGAGGATTCGATACACCGGGGACCGGCACAGGTCATTCCGGCGGTGCGAAGCGCTATACTTGCCGCTATTCTGCTTGCAGATGCTACCTTCCTTGAGCCGGTGCAGAATGTCTTCATAAGCATACCGCAGAATTTGCTGGGGAACGTGACGAGAGAGATTCAGGGTAGAAGAGGGGAGATACTGGACATGAAACCCGAAGGCGATATGGTCTCATTGAAGGCGGAAACGCCTGTGGCGGAGATGTTCGGCTTCGCAGGGGACATCCGGTCTGCAACCGAAGGCAGAGCGCTGTGGAGCACCGAGTTCGCGGGCTTCAAACCCATCCCTCAAAATCTGTTCGGCGAGAAGGTGATGGAAGTGAGAAAAAGGAAAGGTATGAAGTTGGAAATACCAAAACCATCCGATTTCGTGTCATCATCCTAAGTAAGTCATTGGTGAGGGGGAGATAGAGCAAACGTTTTTGTTAACTCCAATGCAGGGGTGTCACAACGGTAGTTTTTAAGTTACAAAAAAGATTGAGCAGGTTTATTCTTCGCGCTCCTTAAAGCATTCCATAAACTTGTCATATACGACGATCTCAAACTCACTGAATGTAGGTTCGCTCCCCCGCTCTTTTACGATCTCCTCCAAATCGAACTCAACAGGCTCCTCTCCGTTTTTACATTCATAGACAATTTCTCCCCGGGGGGATACAACCATACTTCTTCCACTATACCGTTCATTTCCTATCTCACCGCATCTATTGACACCAACAATAAATAGTTGATTATCAATAGCCCGCACTTTCAGTCTTGCATCCCACAAATAATCCGACTCTTCTGGTACGCTTGC
>DAOUYX010000192.1 GCA_030665925.1 Methanosarcinales archaeon
ATTGACGAATGTGAAGATAAAACTGGAGACGGAGCGAGCGATATTCAAATGCCGCGTTTGCGGGCACGAATGGGATTATCGAGATACTGGTTTAGACGAGGACGAAGGAGAAGCGGTTCATTTTGCACCCGAAGTCGCGCATGTGTACGTCAGATGTCCGTCGTGTAAGAGCCCGGACTTTGAGGTGATTCAGGGTCGAGGGGTTTTGATACAATCCATTAAAGGCACGGGCTAACGTCTGTTTAGTTTTAGTTTATGTATGCCCATAAACCCCTTTTGCTGCTCCATCCAATACTTCTAAAACTTCTTTCAGTCTCTTCTCCTTCTTCTCACTCTCAGCCTTACTTTTTACTTACTTCTGTTTTTCCTTCTTCCACCTCGCCCCCCCCTTGTGTTCTCGCTGCAATCAAACAGCCTCTTGCAACCGAATACAACGGGTCCTTAGCTTGCTTTACGTTCGATATATCAATTTGGAGCTTTGCATCCATCAATTTCCGCTCGAACGTCTTTAAAAACCCATTCGGTTGGGAGCTTCCTCCGGCGAGTGCAACGGGAAATTCCACTTTTGGCGGTGTTATCTCTGCAAGTTTACGGTTCAGATTCTTTATAATATACGTCACCAGGGCATCATAATAAATGGAGAGAGCACCATCTGGACTTCCGAACTCAACATCTAAATTCAATTTGAACCCCCGCTCTTTTATCGCGCATACATGCTCCTTTGGCAACCCCGTTGTAATCGAAACCTGCTCGTCAATCCAATCTCCTCCTCTACCTATACTGAATGACATCACGGGTGTGGCTAAATATGCGAGTGTAACATTCGTGAGACCCGCACCTATGCTTATCCCCAATCCGGTAAAGTTGTAATCCGAAAGTTCGGAATAAATCACTGCCAACCCCTCATCAATTACGTGCGTTTCGTAAGCCATTCTTCTCGCAAGCGCCTCTGTCATCTTCTTATGATACAGTGTGTTCATGTCCATATCTATTGGGTCTGCCGGCGATGAAATGCACAATACCTCGTTTCGATAGCTTGGCTCGCCTAAAACCCGCTCCACTATTAGCTTAATCATTGGTATCGCATCCTTCTCCTTAGGGCTTATTATACCGTGCTTCATCGGTCTTCTCGATTCTTTCCCGAATATAGTTGCGAATTTAAAGGCATCCTCGCCCAATACGTTAATCGCCCCGTCCTTCTCGATGTAAAGGACTTTCGCACTATCCAGCATCGTCTTCGTCAGATCACTCGATTCAAGCTCCAGAAACGCATTCCTCTGCCGCGTAAAAACTACGTCCTCGTCTTCTCTTTCCGAACATATTATGTTCATGGTTCCAATATCAAGACCTTTTGCCATTTTTATTAACACCTCTTCTATTCTATTTGTAGCACTTACCCTAAAAAGCTTTCGACCATTTACTCAATCATCTTAGTAGGATAAATTACTTCTTTAATTGTATTAAACGTATAAATGATCCAATTCTCCCCCCGACTACCGCCTTAAACGTTTCAAATCGTCCTTTCTCAACTGCTCCTTCCCTCAAGGCTTCGCCCAACTGCATTGAGATCTTGTCAACCTCCACCGAACCTGATTTTACCTTCCCACCTGGTTTTATCGCCTCTTCCAAGCTTTTTGCTTCTTCCATATTATCCTTAATCCTTATGGTATCACCACGCGTCTCGCGAAAAGCCTTTCCAAATTTCACTCCCTCTACATCCAGATCTCTAAATTTCAGTTCGCTGGCAGAGAGTTCTATACTTTTCCTCGTTGCTTCTTCTATGTCTCGCTCTATCTCTTCATCGGTATATGTTTTTATCTCCTTTCCTCTCAGCCCCACCGCCTCAGGTTTACCACTAATCATCCATAGAATTACGTTCGCAAACGCATTTCCCACTAACAGCAAAAATCCGACAGTGTAGAGAGCAATAACATAGCTTACGAGTGGATAATACCAGTTATTGGGATAATTACGTGCAAAGATGAGAAGTGCAAAGAACGATACAAAAACACTTGCAGCTATGATATAATACCCATATCGCGTCTGCTTCATCATTATATTTATACCCGCTAAAATCAGCGTTCCTCCAGCGCCCGTGAAAACGAAGAAAAGAAGGATTTCCCACGGCTCTGACCCGTAGTGTATCCTCTGAATCATGAAAAATGCGACACCAGCAGCTAAGAGAGCTATGCCCGCCGCAAAAATCGCCGAACCCACATAATAAACCACAGTCCCTCTACGCAATACTCCAACTGAGTTTGTGTTATCTACCATTAACAATAACTTTTTGTTTCCTATATATATATTAATCAATCGGATTTTGAAAAAGCTCCACAGATTTCGCGCTAAACGATGTGGTAGACCTATCCAAAAGTATATTCAATATACAACTCTATCAAGCGAATCTTCCTTGATAGCCTCTTTTATCTCTCTTGATATTCTCCTGCCAGTGCTCATTGGCTCTTGGTAAAGAAGCTGTGAGTACGGGGAACCGTTAATGTAGAGATTGGTTCCCGCGACAATTCGGGCGGAGATCTCGAATGCGATAAACTCCAGATTCTCGGTGCAGATGGTTTCTATGCAGAAAGGTCCTATCAAGCCGGGACTGAACAGTTCCTGGGACGTTCCGATTACTTTCTGACCCATTTCCAGG
>DAOUYX010000110.1 GCA_030665925.1 Methanosarcinales archaeon
TCTAAAAGATACCAATCGTGCGGTAGCTACCTTCCTTTTCCGTACCAAATCCGCTCGCCTATGCGCGACTCGAGTTGGCGTCCGCTGCTCGATCACCGCACCGGATAACGCATCTAACGCATTTTTCACCGCGTCTTCACGTACCGGATCAGTTGTTTTGAGCTCCACGTTGATCTGGTAGGTCTTATCAGCCTTCGCATTTTTTAGCTTCGCTACCATTTCTTTTTTCACATACTGAAGACCAGTCACTTCGATTTTACCTGCGGTCTCTGTGTTCACCGTCTCTTCGGCTATCCGCAAATCCACGTCCCTCCGTTTTGGCTCCTTTATCTCCAGCACAAACGGGCGACCGGAACCAAGCATGCGAGCATCTATATCCTCTCTCCCACATCCGTGCAGCACCATGTCCGTACCTTTGAACACTTCCAGGAGCGAGCCACTTATCAATTCCTCAACGGATTCCGGATACATCTTACCCGTAAAATTGCACCGCTCGCAGCCTCTGCCTCTACACGCACGGCAGAACCATCTCGTTTGTGGTATCCCTCGTTTGAACTTCCGGTATCGTCCGTAGATGAAAACAGCATTCGCCTGCACCTCGACTGTGTCTGTCCACAAATTGAGAATAACGACGAGGTCAGGCGTTTTAAACTCGGCTATCTTTCCAGTCTCACGCTCGATTCTCTTTCCTACTTCTCGGTTCAATTCCGCTTTCAACGGCTCGGCATACAAAGCACCTGCAATCTCCCACAGCAAGTCCTCGTTCTCCGTAAGCAGTCCGTTGACTTTCGTACCCACCAGGAAAGAATCGAATTCATAATCACTCAGCGTTTCCAATGCCTTTGACACCCACACGTCTATCTTCTCAAACAGACCATTACAAATCCAGCATTTGCCATCCTCGAGCTCTACCCCTTTCGCTTTCAAAACAGCTTTTAGTATTTGCCCTCTGCTCTCGTTTGAAATACCGGACGAGACCTTTGCGAACTGTCTACCAAGGCAATGGTCGCAAACAGGTCCTTCTCCTGCTATTTTCTGTGCTATTTCCCGTATCTCCCCGGTCTTTAATTCCCGCTCCGTATCGGAATCTGTGCAAAACATCTTACAAAGAATTATGTAATCCTAACTCATAAGTTGCTATATTGCTATAGATCAGAACTCAACGCTACGAATTAATTCTTCTTTAAAATGAGAATATGAGAAATCTTCTTTTTAGAGCAGCATCCTCAGCTCACCGATGTTCTTTACTGAGAACGTAGGTTCACCTTCGTATTTCATCCTTTTCTCTTCGTTGTGGCTGATAAGCACGGAATCAATACCGGCATTTTTTGCCGCTAATATTCCAACAGAGCTGTCATCCGCCAATATCGCTGCCTCCCTACGAATGTTCAATTCATGCAACACTCGATTGATGTAAAAAGGACTTGGCTTCCGCTTAGCCAGGCTTTCCAGGTCACTCTTTCGTCCATACCATATCGTGAAGTACGGTTTCAAATTGAAGTGCTCCAGCGCATAGTCCACACACACCTGTTGTGAATCGCTCACCACCGCGAGATGAAATTTTTCACTCAGATATTTTATCATCTGCTCAGAACCTTTGCAGGGGTTTATTACTCCACGTCGCATAGCTTCTATTTTCGATTCTATAACGTCCTTCTCTCGTCGCGCCCAGAACTCATCGCTATCCAAGCCAAATATCTTACAAAATTTCCGCACCCCTTCTGCCCCCTCAGAACGTAGCGGAGCGAGGAAAAGATCATTTATCTCCTTTATAGAAAGCGTTATGCCGTAATGTCTCAGGCTTTTTTTGAATGCTTCGTATGCCCATTCGTTTGGTATTTCTCCTTTTCCACGCGAATCGAGGAACGTCCCATCCATGTCAAGGAGAACAACCCGATATGTAGTTTCCATATCCTATATATAAGTACCCAAGAGGTATACTAAATTAAATTAAAATTGAACGTAATAAATGTTCCTCTTCGAAGATGTCGTAAATATAAATAAAACAGAAGAGAGGAGAGGAGGAGCGTAAAAAATGAGCGTTGTAACGAAGGAGCTGCATTTTGATACCAGAGGAGAAGTGGACATAAGAGATATAACCGAGAAAGTGAACAGGGCATTGCGAGAGTCGGAAATCGAAGACGGCATTGTCACTATCTTTGTGCCGGGTGCGACCGGCGCGGTTACGACAATAGAATACGAGCCGGGACTGTTGCAGGATTTACCCGCTGCGTTAGAGCGGTTGTTCCCGAAGGGGATAGAATACGAGCATGAATACCGATGGCACGATGGAAACGGGCATTCGCACGTACGAGCATCTTTTCTGGGTCCTTCGTTGACCGTGCCGTTCAGAAATAAAACGCTAATGCTGGGAACGTGGCAGCAGGTGGTGTTCGTCGAGTTGGACAATAAGAAAAGGTCAAGACGGATAATCCTTCAGATAATAGGGTGATGCAAGATACAGGATGCAAGATACAAGATACAAGAGGATAATGTGCTCAATAAGCGGCGGAAAACCCAAAATCCCAAGCGCCAAATCCAAAATGAATACAAATAACTAAATTTAAAATCCAAAACAAAGTGTTGAAGCAGTAAGCAGTCTGTTTTGGAGTGATTACTCAATATCCTGTGGGTTCTGTGTAATTAAGTGCAAAATGCAGAATGCAAATCCGAAAAACTTTTAAGAAAAGTTCTTATATCGGCCGCTATTAATGTTTTCCCACCACAAACAACCGCAGAAAAACTTTAAAAGGGTAAATCCGAGAGGATTTAGAGATAAATTGTAACTCTCATTTATCCTCAAAATCAGAGGTAGCCCCTAATAAAGGTGTTTTTGAAAAGGGGGTTATTTTAACTGTTCTCAAATTGATCCATGCTAAAAAAAAAAGCCAACGAATTAACAACGATCAACCCGTGATTATAGATTACCACTGCTTACAGATATATCTATAGAAGGACTCCGACTCATAAAATCTTAACTTTTGAGTGCATAAAGTTGGATCCGTGCTAAGGTCGGATTTTCTTTCCCCGTAGGGGGAAAGGAAATCGTTACTAATCGTTACAAATCGTTACTTTTTATATGGAGTGGTAAATAGAGGGGGGGTAAAGAATAAAATATTTCTTTGGTTCCTAAGTGTTTTCAAAGTTTTTAGCGGTTCCCAGCAGTTTAACAAAAAAGACTTAGTTTCAAAATCGTTACCAATTGTTGTAAAAATTATAAAAAAACCTGTTCTCCCCTAGAACTACCATATATGTGGTTTACCGGTTTATAGGTTTATAGGTTTTATATGTTTTATAGGTTTACATGCTTTATAGGTTTACGTTTATACTATTACACGGTTTTAAGGCTTTATATTTTTGGTTCATACTTAGTGGCTCTACCTTCGCCTTTTCGTATGAGAATGCCCTTTTCTACCAGATCAGATAGTTCCAGGAACGCTGTTTTCTGAGAAACGTTATATTCCTCCCTATATTTCTTATTCGTAATAGAACCTTCAGCGAAGATACGTAGTAGCGCTGCTTTTTGCCTATCTTTTAACTCAATTCCAGCTCTTTCTAAAGCAGGTATACTAATAACCGCTTTGGGGAGATTAAAAATAAGCTTCGTCTCCGTCTCAGTTATTTCGTAAATTGGATCTGGAATGCCATTTCTCTTGCATTCGTCTTTCATCATAAGAATGCCGGTTCCGTATTTTTCGACATAACCAAATGCATACATTAGTTCGCAGATGACGGGGTTTACGGGAATATGTCGTGGATTCTCAGGAGTGGTTCCTGTCGGAAATGTCCCGGAGTTTATTATCTCAATCCTATCGGGAAACATCAAAACTCTCGTGTCAGACGTTTCCCGATAATCCCGATGTATTATGGCGTTCATTATTCCTTCTCTTATAACTTTCATCGGGAACTCAAAGCCAACCCTCTCCAAAGAATAAGATGTTCTAATTTCCTCTATCCTCATATTTTTTCTAATAAACTCTACAGTTAGATTTGCCATCTCCCATAATGTTCCTTTGGGGTCTAATCGATCTATAAAATCACTTGTCATCGTTTCCCCGCTAAAGCGTGCCACTCGCAATTGTGAGTGTAAAAGGAACCTTTGGGGATTTTTACCGAAGATGAGTATACCAGCATTTGTAGGCTTTATAACGCCATTTTGTTCTTTTGCCGCATTAGTATTTAGCAATAATGTCTCAAGATCCAAATGGCCCGGTTTTGGTTCTTTTTTCTTTTCCAGATAAGTTCCCACTTTTTCTTCGTCAATCTCCTTTATAGTAGCACCCTCGCAAATTTGCCCATCGAAATAGATTCTTCGTGATTCGCTTAGTAATTTCCTCATTTCAGAGACGGACATTCTCAGATTTGTCCTTCCAACTCTTTTAAAAGCTTTAGAGTTGTAAAAGACGGGTTTTTCATCATTTTCTTTTATTTTTATAGCAATAACACTCTTATTCCCAAATTCATGGGGTTCAATCCAAGCAGGGAAAATTTTGGGATCTGTGTTTGTTTTGATTGTATTAGCTATACTTTCGAGAGTTCCTTTCCCAATTTGTATCCCTGTGATATCTTTGGTTCTATCACTGACACCTATTATTATAATTCCGTCGTTTGTATTTGCAAAAGCAGAAACGGTCTCTCCGATTTTTTTAGAATCTTTATCCACTTTAAATTCAACATATTGCCCTTCCCCTTCTTCGTATGCTTCCGGAACCTCGTTTTTGTTGCTCATCATGGATAGTTGTGGATCAACGTTTGTCTTTGATGTTGTCTACTATATTCTCCACATCAGTATATGTGTTTTTCGGTTCGATACATTAATTTCATATTTCTCAGCGCCAGTAAACATGAAATGACACATGGTAACACCCATTTATAAAATCTTCATATTTGAAGGTGGAAGGAAGTGACGGGTTTTATTCCCGCCCGGGTAATTAAACTTAATTCTTTTATGGTAATTGTCTACTCGTTATCAAGTCCATAAGAAAAGTTAAAACTTTCACTTTGCCTTTAAGGATGCTGTCCCCCAATTCATTTTCAACATTAACACTTCAAGTCAATTACCGGGCGGAAACCCCAAAAGTTCCTGACCTTCGATGCCAAATTGGCAACGAGACCAAAAATCTTACCGGTAACTGCCGCATCTCTACTCAATTTACCCCATATTATCTTCAGATTATGGGGTGATGCAGGATACAGGATGCAAGACGGTAATGTGCGCAATAAGAGGTGGAATTTCAGTTTTCACTGCTTGACACAAGTTCTGTGCAGATTGTTTCTCTGCCTTCGATTACGTCAAGTATTCGCTCTGGATGGTTACCATTGACAATCACGCAGCTCATTTTGTTCTGCAGTAAGAATCGCGGTAGTTCTGCGTCAACACACCCCTTATGCTCTTTCTCAATCAGTTCTTTCGCATTAATCCGTTTTATCAAAAGCCCGTTCTCATCCAGTATGCCATCCACATCAGTCACTTTTATGAAACTCTTTTCACCTGATTCGCGTGCAATGAATGCCGCGATCGTGTCTGAGGTAACGTCCCAGGTGTGTGGTAAGCAATCATCGTCTTTCAGAATTTTATACGGTAATACGATGCAGATATGACCTGCATTTCTTAGGCCATCTATGCTTTCAACTACCGGTATCTCAAGTTCACCTTCAGCTAAGAAAAGCCCGTATTGGTGCATTGCGAGCACAGCCATCCAATGCGCCGTGTCATCTGATATTCTATCGGAGTGTTTCTTGATCTCGTCTGCAAAAGGGCCACCGCCAGGAATGAT
>DAOUYX010000167.1 GCA_030665925.1 Methanosarcinales archaeon
TAGACACCGGTGATACGCCAAATCTCAACGTAATGAAAAGCATGGGATATACCCAGGCTGCGACAATAGGTTCGTTAAGTCACGATGAGGAAGTGAGTTTTGGTATCGTTGGCAATTGGACGGCGACATCAGGTGTGATATTGTGCCCATTTGCATCCGCTGCCCAAACGATTATTCCAGCAAGCTGTGAGGACGTGAAGGCATCGAGTAAAATGGTCGTGACTGACGTACTGGCTACGACGGTAACAAAAGTAGCGATAAGTGAGTCACCCTTAACTATGCACTACGAGGTCGATGCGACAGGCTCAGGAGGAGCAGGAACTCCGGCTGTGGGTCACATAACTGCGGAGTTTGACGTGTATGTCGAGGATGGTTCCGGATCTGGTGCTGCTAACCCAGGACATTGTGATCGGGGTACCCCAGCGAACTTCACGCTCGGTAGCAAGTTGACGCATTACGAGAGGAGCAGTGCGGACGGCTTGTGGGAGTTCCACAAGGAGATGGATTACAAGTCAATGATCAGACCGTAAGAAGCTAAATGATAGTTTGTTAGCGAAACGAACAACGAAAAACGATAGAGGGGAAATATTTCTTTTCTTGTCCCCATTTATATTTTTATTCGCTTTTAGGTTCTGGCAGAAGCAGAGCATAAACTAAAAAGAGAGATGAAAAAGGCAGCAAGAAGGGCGGATGTAGTCGTAATGGCAATGGCGTTGATGATTACTTTCTGCGGAGTTCCCGTAGCAAGTCGTCCTGCGTGCCCTACGCCGGAAACTCAGTATGTTAAGACGATGACTTTGATCTCGTGCCGGGGCGGGGTGACAGAAGAGGTAAAAGTCAATTGGGAAAGCAGCAACGAAGACATTTTAAACCGCTCTCTACTCCAAGAGGGGGAAGTAATTGGGAGGATAGGTTACAGGGAGAGCGTGAAAGTAACGGATGGAGAGACCAGGTTCGCGAAAGATACGGGGGTAGACACCGGTGATACGCCAAATCTCGATATGATGAGGAGCGTTGGGTATAATCAGGCAGACACAATAGGTTCGTTAAGTCTCGATGAGAGCGCGGGCATGAGCATCGTCGCCAATTGGTGCCCACCAGAAGAAGGGGGACTATGCCCATGCGCAGCCGTGGCAATACCGAACCTTCCTGCAAGCTGTGAGGACGTGAAGGCATCGAGTAGGATGGTAGTGACAGACGTATTGGCTACGACCAGAGGCAACGTAGGGATTACCGAGGCTCCCGTAAGTTTGCACTACGGGGTTACTGCGACAGGATCAGGAGGAGCAGGGACTCCGGCTCATGGTAGCATCGCAGCAGAGTTTAGCGCGTATGCCCTGGAAGGTTCTGCGGAAAACGTTGACCAGTATGCGCTCGGTTCCCGAATGACGTATTATGAGAGGAGCAGTGCGAGGGGCTTGTGGGAGTTCCATGCTGAGATGGATTACACGTCAAGGATTAAATTACCATGAGCGTAATAAATAAGGCGAAAAGCAGAAGAGTATAAATTAAAAAAAATAGGAGGTGAAAAAGGAAAAAAAATGAAAAAAACAATTGGGCTAATAAGCATAGTCGCAATAGCAATGGCTTTGACTTTGACGATTGCTTTCAGTGGAGTCGCCTTAGCGAGCCCCGCTGTACCTTCCACAAGTGAAACCGAGAAACTTGAGATCATAACTACCATCACCTGCAATGGCGATGTAGTAGAAAGTCAGAGTCTTAACTGGGAGATAGACAGCGGGAATCTTCTTGATAATTCCGCTAAAGGTCTCGCACCGAAAGAAAAATATGGTAAAATCGGATACAATGAGAAGATGATTGGATCAAGCGGGACTATTGAGTTCGATAAGTGTTTCGATGTGGACACAGGCACCGCGCCGAATCTCGATGTGCATAAGCAGATTGGATATACAGCAGGTTTCCTGGGTTCGTTAAGCCACGAGGAGCAGTTAGGAATGAAGATCATCGCCGCTGGGAAAGGTAGTTCCAAGAAATCATGCACACAAAAAGGTTCGACTAATCATTCAGAGTGGAAACAAGACGTCTGCCCCTTTAAATACCCCTGTAAAGATAAAGATGCTGTCCCAGGAAGCTGCGAGGAAGTGAATATATATAGTAAGATAGTCATGACTGACGTGCAGGCTGAGACCGACACCGAAGTAGGGATTACCGATGCTCCTGTAAACTTGCACTACAAAATCAATGCAGTAGGTACAGGTCTCGTGATTGCGGGCGTGAGTGCATATGTTGCGGACGGACGTGGCGCGGACAGTCTCGGTTCCAGAATGACGTATAAGGAGAAGTCAATTGGATACGGTGAGAATGTCGAGTTCACCAAGGACATCGGGTATAAGTCAGTGATTAGTCCATAAGTGATAGCGAAAAAAGAAAGGGGATTTTTTCCCCTATTTTTATTTTTTTAAATTTTTAATTTTTAAAGGAATACAAAAGTGAAATAAAGGAGATGAGAAAAGAAAGATGAAAGGAAAGGCAACTTTACTGCCATTGGTAATGGTGGGGATTTTGGTTTTGGGGGTAGCAATCGTTGGACCAATGCAGGTAGCAGCAGCTTATGAGCATAATTGGTCCTGGCTAGCATATACACCAGAGCCACACAATTGGTCAGCGTTCGAAGGTGAACACGAGCAGCATAACTGGTCAGCGTTACTATATGAACCAAAGCAGCATAATTGGTCTGCAACAGCCGAGTATAAACCGCATGATTGGTCAAATGTGTTGCATAAAGTAGAGGATGAGCATGATTGGTCCGGTGTGCTGCATAAACACGAGCGGCATAATTGGTCAGCGTTCGAAGGTGAACACGAGCCACATGATTGGTCATGGATGCTACCTGAACCAGGAAGAACATTTAATCCGAATGCAGGGTGGTGGGGGCATTAATTTTTTGAGATAAGAAAGAAAATGCAAAATAAACATTTAAAATCTAAATTCGGGACAATGGAAAAGATGAAGACGGGTGTAACGGCAATAACCATAATTATGATTATCATTATGACGATTGCATTCATCGGAGTTGCGTCAGCGGGTCGTCCTGCGTGCAGTACGCCGGAAACTCAGAGCATAAGATCTGTAACGATGATCAAATGCGAAGGCATGGTGACACACCAGGTGAACACCAAATGGGAGAGCAGCAATGAGAATCTTTTAAATAGTCCTCCGCTTCAAGCTAATGAAGTATATGGAGAGGTCACATACAATGAGAACTTGAAGGCATTGGATGGAGAAACGGTATTTGTGAAAGATTTTGGTATAGACACAGGCGATGCACCAAATCTCAATGTTATGACAAGCATGGGATATAAAGCAGGAGAAATAGGTGCGTT
>DAOUYX010000018.1 GCA_030665925.1 Methanosarcinales archaeon
TAGGCGGAGATATTGGTGCGTCAATTGATATTGCGGGTATGAATCCAGAACTGAGAAGCGATTATAAGTTGTTTTCGGAATCTAACACGAGATGGGTGGTGGAGATCTGGCAAGGAGAAGCAAGAAGGTTTGAGGAGCTGATGAATACGCGAGGCGTTTGTATAAGTAATATGGGGGAGACAGTTGAGGAGAAAAGAGTGATTATGAATGATAAGAAAAAAGAGTTGGTGGATATTTCATTAGAAGAAGTAAGAGCGGCGTGGTTGGGGACATTTGGTTGACGCTCAAACCTTTTAGAAAAGGGTTAGATGGAAAACCAATCACATAATTAGGATGAAGAACAAATAAATGGCGATTGAAAGGAAGAAAATCCGATAGAATTTATAAAGGAAAATGGCAACGAAATCTGAAGATGTAAAAGTTCTGGAAAAGGTGGTATCCATAGCTAAAAGGGAACTCGATCCAGTTGAGTATGCGAGATTTTTGACGTTGATAACTCCTAAGACCGGGGATTCTACGAAGGAATTAAGGGAAATCCGAGATGTTGAATCTTATGAAGAGATTATAGAATGATTAAAGAAAGTAAATGTCCGAATATCACCATAGCCCCGGTGAATCTCCCGTTAGAAGAAGTAAGAGCGGCATGGTTGGGAACATTTGGTTGACGTTCAAACCTTTTAGAAAAGGTTCAATCCAAAAATCACACCTTTAGAAAAGGTGTGTACCAAAACTCAGGTGCGAGAGTTGGTAAGACAAACCTTTTAGAAAGGTCCAATCCAAAAACTAAGTTCTTTTGGTAAAGCTTTTCTTTTGAAGAAAAGGTTTGGTCTGGCCCCTTATGTTGGTTGCAAGGTTTTTAAGCACGACTTACTCTCTCATATGGTTAGCATAGGAGGTGAGTAGGAACATGGCATGTACAGCGCAGATGTTCAGCGAAGATGAAGAAGACTTGCTGCGCATCTTAAGGAGGAAGAAGCCGCGGCGAAGCGAGTGGCTTGACGTTGAAGAAGACCTGCTGGCGATGGACGAAGAGTTTTAACACGACATCTACGGAACGGACGAAGTACAGTAGGTAGAAATTGGACGGAAGAAATTATTCCCACTTTTTTCTTATTTTATCCAATACGCCCAGGAGTACGAAGGGAAGGTCAAATTCGCGAAAATCAACATCCTCGAGAGCCAGTTCACCGCCGAACGCTACGGGGTGATGGCCACACCCACATTCACGTTCTTCTGCCATGGCAAACCCGTCCAGAACCTTGCGGGCGCAGCCTACCCGACGCTCATCAAGAAAATGATTGATGAGTCGCTCGAATACGGAGAGGCATGCCTGGAGAAATCAACACCTGTACGATTTGACCCGGCGTATGCGTGAGGGTTTAGAGATAAATTGCCACCCATATTTATTCTCAAAATCAGAGGGAGCCCCTCACAAAGGGGTTTTGGAAGTGAGGTTGTTTTAACTACTCGTGAACCAGCCCCTTGTCTATGTAGAGAAAAAGGAGATGAAGAAATGGGGTGGAGGGCCAAGTATAACTACTCATATGGGAAGATGGCGAAACTCATATATATATGCGTTGTCTTTTGTACCAATAAGGGAGGAAATATCGACATTGATGGCGGGTATACCGAAGTTAGGCGGAATTTCAGAAATATGAGTTAGGTTAAAATGACTGATGAAAATAGTTTGAAACTCAATAGGAATTACGGCTATGACATCCTTATTAATACATTTGAACCAGTTTTAAGAAATTATATTGCTAACGGGGTATTTCTCATAAGCCACGGAAATGACTGGAAAAAGCATATCCCTCAGGGTGTAATTACTGATGTAACCCAAAACAAAGAGGATTTAGTGTTCGAAGACTGCTCAATAGATGATTTTTTTGAAGAAATTACCTTTCTGAATCTAAAAGATGTTCTCGTGTTCTCGAATAACTTCAAATTGGCAAAATCATTCTTTGGAGCGTTGAGTAAGGCTAAGTTTACGAAGCTAATGGATGGGCTGAACATTTATAGAAGAAAGATTGCACATGCAAGGACAGCCTTTAGCAATTTAGACTTGCAGAAAGTGATCGAGGATGTTGGACTTCTATGCCAAGGTGATACGGCAAAGGAAGTGAAAATTTACCTTCAAAACGAAGAGTACAAGAAAGCTCAGGATGTTCCACGTGATTTCTTCGAGGAATATGAGTGCCAAAATAATCTTCCTCCTGAGAACTATAACCTTGATGGTGGTTTCGTCGGACGTGAAAAGGAAATACGAACTTTAAGGAAATTAATAAAGTCAAATCAGGATAGGATCAATACTATTACAGGTGCCGGTGGTGTTGGCAAGACGGCAATTGCACTGAGGGTAGCGTACTCGTTTTTGTCTGATCCCCAGAACCCCTTTGACGCTATTATATGGTTTAGTGCAAAAACTAGCAAACTTACGGATGAGGGCATAGTGCCCTTAGCGCCGGGAATAACAAGTAATGAGCAACTGATGACTGATCTTCTGGGTATGCTGGATCCTCAGACACTTCAAAATTTCAGCGATGCTAAAGTACCCCTGGTTTCATACCGAAACCACCTTTACAAATTATTCTCTTCCCAAAAATGCTTGTTCATTGTTGATAATCTGGAAACTATCATCAAAGACGATGCGTTGATTAATTTTGTAAAAGACATCCCGCGACCATCACAGGTCATAATTACAAGTAGAAAAGGATTGGGCGAGATTGAAAGAAGGTACCCACTAACGGATATGTCAGAAAAGGATGCAATACAATTATTTAGAATTGTTGCTAAAGAGCGGAATAAAAAAGATCTTCTACGCTTTGAGGAAGATACAATCTCAAAACTCGTGAAACGAGTTAGGTGTTATCCTTTGCTAATAAAATGGTCACTAGGACAAGTATGCCTTGGAAAAGATTTAGATTCCGCATTTTCTGAAATATTTGCTGGAGAAAGTGATATTGCTAAATTTAGTTTCAATGATGTTTTCTTACTTTTGTCAGAAAACGCAAAGCTTGTTCTGTATAGCATGATTGTTTATGGAGAAAAAACAGTTTCAAAATCTGTGTTAATGCATCTTGCTAATTTGACTGAGGATCAATTCGAAGATGCTATCAAAGAATTAGTGATTACTTCGTTTGTGTTCACGGAGAGCAAAGAAGAAGAGTCAAGAATAAGTACAGAATACTCAATGTTGTCATTGACGCGAGGTTTCATAGATAGCAAACTTGATGAGGATGAGAAGACTAAAGAAATGCTCTTGACAAGGTTTTATCATCTATCAGAGCAAATACAGGAGTATGAGAAATCTAAGTCCAGTTATTCCCAATCGCTATTTCAGCTTGGTATTAAAAATCCCGAAGAGAAAGTAGCTTTCAAATATGTGAAGACTGCCAAGAATTATTTTTTAGGCGGTGATATTGAGCGGGCTGAAGAAAACTTTGAGAATGCAATCAAGATTGCTCCAGATTTTTCGTACGCACTTCAAGAATATTCAAAATTTGAATTTAAAAAAGGTCATATCCACCCGGCACTCAATCTTGCAAAGAAAGCCGTGAAGGTTAGTCCTGAAAGCTATCATCCATGGTTCAGTTATGGTATTATGCTAAGGAGAAATCAGAATTTCCCCGAGGCTATTAAGATTTTACAAAAGGCAAAAGAACTTAATCCCAAGCATCTCCCTATATACAACGAACTTGGTAGAGTATACACGTTCATTGGTGAGTATGAAAAAGCAGAAATAGAATTTATGGCCGCTTTGAAAGAAGAGAAATATCCAAACTATCGACACAAGATGATGACTCTTCAATTTTTAGCAGACAATTACAAAAGATGGGCAGACGATTTTAGATTGAGATATGATAAGGAGGGGGAAATTGTTATGCTAGAAAAAGCAAATGAAACAATCGATGAAGCAATTAAAATTGCCCCTGGAGATCATAAGCTTTGGGAACTATATTGGGACATTTCCAAAAATTTGGGTATAGCACTGTCCCAAAAAAAGGGTCTTACTGAAGGCAAACCGTATCTGGAAAAGTGCCTCCAGACGGTGCAATCAGGTAAAAAATCAATTATTCCCGACGGCGAAATAGTTGCTGAAGCATGTTTCTATATTGCAGCTTTGACTAGGGATAAAGATACTGGAAACCAAGAGGATATTGAGATGTACATTAATAAAGGGTTAGCTAATTGCATGTCAAATTCTAAATTCTACAGTAAGCTCAGTAAACTCAAGAAGCAGCTTCTCCAGAACGGGACTCCGAGAATAGAGATGGACGATAGAATATATGGTAGAATTAAGTATTTTAATATGGGGAGACATTTTGGTATAATAGAAACTGCGACAGATAATTATGTGTTCTTTATTTCAGGATTTCACCAGTGGGTGTCTCCAGAATTAAAGTTAAATTTAGGAGGGAGAACCGTTTCGTTTGTTCTCACAAAAAATCCGACGAAGGAGAATTCGATGATAGCAACGGACATAGTCTTTGAGGAGAGCTAAACAACGTTGTATCAGTCCGAAGCGGAATAGTGCTGTAAATCTCCATCACCACTTATCGAAGTTTCCATCATCCAATACTTAGAAAAAACTCATAAAGGATGTAAATCCCAATTTTTTCTTTAATAAACGTTTCTTTTTCAAAAGAAAAGTTTGGGATAGTCCCGGGAGGATTCGAACCCCCGTCACGGGCTCCAAAGGCCAGTATGCTTGACCGCTACACCACGGGACTTCTTTTCTTTTACGTTATCCAATTATCTCTTTCAGCATTAAAAACTTTTTTTCTTGCTCTGAAATGCATACATCCGCAAATCTACGGCATCTTTTGCCTGACTCGATCGAAGTGAGCTTTTCCCTTGTTACTCCTCGTTCTCCCGTTCCCATTCCTGCATATACTGCAACCCTAACTCCTTCAGCCGTTTTTTATCGACATGAGCGCCGATCGAGTACTGCTCCATAAAGTGCTCGAACTCGGTATGCAGCGACCGAAACGTAGGCTGTTCAGCAGCCAATAGTTCACTATCCCGCTTGAACTCGTATTTCATCTCGAAATGAACTGCAGATCTCGTCAGCCGCTTTAGCTCGTCAAAATCCAGTGAATGATAGACCTGCACGGGCATATCCAGCACTTTTAACCGCACCACTTTATCTTCGGGATTGCATTCCTGGATGCGATCCGTTATTGCACGTTTTATCTCCTGTGCATCGAGAGCATCACAAATAACGGGCTTCAAGTCCACCATCTCTCGCGTTCTCAACCCGTGAAATACGACCTCTCGTCCGCCATCTTCGCTCAGCCGAACTTCTAAGAAGCCCTTATCCTCGTTCACCTCGTTAAAGCTGAATCGTTCGGTTGAGCCCGCGTAATACACGTCATCGCGTACTCTCGTGTATTTGTGATAGTGCCCCAACGCGATGTAATCAAAATTCGTCAAATCGTGGATGGTAATAAGTTGCTCGTTGAATTCGTCCATCAGAAACGTCTGCTTTCCCGCGCCGTAAACACCCACATGTAGCACTCCGATATTAAACCCTGTGCTGTCACTGCCGTCGTTCAACTGCATTTTCCTCTTCTCACCCGCAATATCATCGCAATGGGGAATCGCATGAATCCTTAGATCATCGAGTTCAACGAGTTCGTATTTATTCCCATAAACTACGTGAACGTCAGGAATATGCTTAAACAGGCTGAATACACTGCCCGTCTCCTTCAAACGCGGCGTTTCGTGATTGCCTGAGATCACGACAAAAGGAATTTTCGCTTCGCTTAATCGTATTAATTGCCCGAGCACGAACGAAATAGCGCGATTCGTTGGTCGTACGGAGTCGAACAGGTCACCCGCGTGTACTATCACCTCGGGCTTTTCTGCAATGGCATAGTCCACAAATTGCTTGAACGCATCGTAGGTGTCCACCTCTCGTAGGTTCAGCCCGGTCGCTTCGTCTATCCTCCGGTATGCTGAATAGCCGATATGCGTGTCCGCAATGTGGAATATTCTCGTCATCGCACTTTCTTTTTTAAAAAGAACCTGCACTAAGAAAAACGTTGTGTCCTTCATAAAAGTGTTACGAAAAACATTTTTGCTCCGCAGTCAGTGCATTTTACCCGACCATATTTCTGGGGGTTGTTTTATGTACTCACTTCAACATCTTCCGCAGCATATTCACATCCGCTTCCACCTCTTTCGGCGGTTCGCAGATCTCTATTACGCGTTCAGGGTCTTTCAAGAGATGTCCAGTGGTAATACAAACGATTCTCTCATCTCGCTCGATTGCTCCCATCTCGACCAATTTCTTCAGCCCTGCAATTGACGCTGCACTTGCAGGCTCTACGCCTACGCCTTCCAACCGTGCCAGCTCGAGCTGTGCCTTTGTTATCTCCTCGTCAGTCACCGATTCCGCAACGCCACCTGATTCCCTTATAGCGACTAAAGCCTTTGCGGCATTCACCGGATTTCCGATTCGTATCGCCGACGCAATGGTTTCCGGCTTCTCTTCCGGTGTTATTTCCGCTTTGTCTTCTTTAAACGCGTTTACAATCGGTTTCGCGCCAGCCGCTTGAATGCCGGTCATTCGTGGAATGGCGTCGGTGATGCCCAAGGTCTTCAACTCCAAGAAGCCTTTGAAAATCGCACTTATGTTCCCTGCGTTCCCAACCGGTAGAATAAGCCTATACGGGGCTTCCCAGCCGAGTTTCTCGGCAACCTCAAATGCTATCGTCTTCTGACCTTCCAATCGGTACGGATTCACGGAATTCAGCAGGTAGAGGCTCTCTTCCTCGCAGAGCACGCGAACAACCCTTAACGCATCGTCAAAATTACCTCGTAGCGAGAATACCTGCGCACCGTGCATCATTGCCTGCGCTACTTTCCCTAACGCTACTTTGCCCTTTGGTAGCAGGACGTAACACGGAAAACCCGCTTTTGCCGCAAAGATAGCCAGTGACGCAGACGTATTTCCCGTCGATGCACACGCTACACCTTTCACACTCAATTCCACTGCTTTCGTTACGCCAACGGTCATTCCCCGATCTTTAAACGAACCGGAAGGGTTCAATCCTTCATGCTTCACCCATAAATCCGCAACGCCAATGGCTTTTGCAAGTCTATCGCACCGGTACAAGGGCGTATTACCCTCGTGTATCGTTATCGGCTTTGTTCCGTCATCGAAAGGCAACAACTCACGATATTTCCACACGCCTTCTCCTTGCGCTTTAACGATTCTTTCTACATCTACTTCGGAATAATCGTATTTTATATCCAGCAAACCGCCGCATTTCCTGCACGTATACACTACATCAGCTTTCGAGTAGCGTGCACCGCACCGTATACATTCTACTTCGTATTCTTTCATGGTTAAACTTTCACGTCAATGGTATTATAGGGATAACAAGAATATAAAGGGAGTCTTGGAGTGAACATTTGGTAATGTCCTAAACTTCGTGATCCACCTTGAACATCAACAATTCCTTCCAGGTCCAAATGTGATCTGTGATGCCCTCAGCCATGCACGGTGTTCTTTCTATGTTCTTCTCACCGTTCTCTGTTTTTATCGTCAACGCAGAATTAACCCTGATCAGGTTGTTGTAGCACTGATACGCGTCTAAATGGTTGTCCAACATCTCTTACCAAAAAGTCCGTCACATCCCTTGCGTGTCTTGCCAGGTCTTCTACGACGTCTGATACCGTGTCCCTGTGGATCTCCATTATGCGTTCAATAGCTCTTATTCCGTTTTTCTCCACCAGCAATTTGCAGATTATGATTATCTGATCCTCTGATAACTTGCGATTGTAGAAGGCCGTGTTTTTGGTTTCTACAAAGACGCTATCACATGTCTTACATTTAAATCGCTGCCTGCCGTTTCTGTCGTGCCCATATCTCACTATATTGCCTACATCCCTTTTGCCGTAATTTGGATTGGAGCAAAACTCTTTTTGAGGATCTGCCTCTAATTTGCTATTTGGCATAAATATAGGTAGGCAATCTACCCATATATCAACCACATATCAGGACACTACCTATCTATGACGCAATATGCAGAAGTTCTACCTCTCCCGCTTAATTTAAGTCTTACAGCTCTATGCGCTCCACTTCCTTTTACCACCACTATCCCCTCATATTTACGTGCCTGAGAGGTTATTACCTCGCCCTCTATTGCATCCCCTTTGTTTCTGTATATTGGCATAGGAACCACCTATTCCACTTTACCCTCTTTTATTAACTCCTCAACGATTTCGTGCACCATCTTGAGGTCAAGCCCCAAATCAATTTAAATTTAACTCACCTTGCATATTTAAATTTTCCTAATTGCTTTCCATCACCCTCACCTCCGCATACTTCCTCATCTCTTCAATCAGCGGATGATCTTCCCAACTGCTGTTATAACGAAAAACGAATTTCACATTTCTATTTCTATTTCTATTGAGTTCCAGCAGTTTCAATACATTCTGCAACGCTACCGTCCTGGCTTCGTTGTCCACTTCTATGGGTATTTCCGCCTGCCCCACCGGATAACTCTCTGATAGCTCAGCAGGGTAAGGTCCAAACGGTGGTTTTACAAAAAATACGTGGTCGAACTGTTCTTGTTCGGTAAGTTCCTTCTCTTCAAGGTTTGTTGTTATCAATACGTTTCCTGATAACGTGAACCTATCCAGCTTGTTGGAGTATCTCAGCACTTCGGGTCTGTATGCAGAACTTTCACCAAGATAAAAGAACGGATGTTTCGTAGCTGGGTCGTATTTCTCGATCAATGCCGAATATTTCGCCATTTGCTTCAAACCGTTCAGCAACGCTGGATATGCCCGGCATCTCCGCTCGCAGAGTTCCCACAGGTTTCGCTCCACTATGCTCTGCTTCACTATTCGCATCTCCTCAAACGTAACCCACAAATTATGCGCAGCCAGCAAATCCGTGTCCTCCTGGACCTCTTTTACGCTGTACGAGGAACACACAGGGCAAGCACAGGGGAGATACTGCAAATCTTCCACTTTCCTCGTTCCATCACTCGTTATGTACCTCTTCCCTTTTGCATAGAGTGCATACGCAGCAGAGTCAAACAGGTCACAGCCCACCGCAACTGCTAAAGGGAAAATCATTGGATGTCCCGCGCCGAAGAGATGCACAGGAGCATTCAGCGGTAAGTTCCTTTTCGATGCCACGATTATATCCACCAGTTTATCAAATGTATAGGATGCCAGCAAGGGCACCACGCCCCCTATCGCGTATACATCAAAACCAAGTTCTGCAACACGCTTTGCACTCTCCGCCCGCAAGTCCAGGAAAGTAGAGCCTTGCACCACTCCTGCAAGCAGATTATTTTGAATGATGCCTCGTGCTTCTTGCATCCTTCGCAGTGTCATCTCTAAATCGTTTTCTGCTCTTTCTCTCTTCGCGTACGGCGGGGTTGGGATGTCCAGTGGCACGCAGATATCAGAGCCGATACGCTGCTGGAATTCCAATATCTCACTGTTACTCACTTCTACGTCTTTATACTCGTAGAGCTGGTAAGAGCCGGAATCGGTCATTATGGGCATTTCACATCTTAAAAGCGAATGAATGCCCTTCTTAATCGCTTCCTCTCGCAAATCCGCTTTCCGGTAAATTATATACGCATTTGTAATGAGCATCTCAGCGCCGTACTGTTTCATGTCCGCAGCCTTAAGAGACACGAGATTCGGGTTTATTACCGGCATGATCGTCGGCGTCTCTACGGTTCCGTGCGGCGTTTGTAGCTTCCCTATCCTTCCCATTAAGTCCTTATGCCGTATTTCAAATTCGAGCATAGTTCATTCCATAGCATCACAAACTTATAAACTAAACCACGCTTTTATACGCCCCTCGCTCCTTAGCCGACTCAATAAGTCGTTTATAACACCCGTTATTTTCAAGCGTTATGGAATCTCCAATTAAAACCAATTTCCGCTTCGCTCTCGTTATCGAGACATTAAGCCTTCTCAAATCCCTGAGGAATCCTATTTCGCCTGATTTGTTGCTCCTTACAAACGATACAATGACAACCTCCTTCTCCCGGCCCTGAAACCCGTCCACCGTCTTTATCTCCAGCCCGTCCACCCGAAGCATCGTTCTAATAAGTGCAACCTGGTCATCATAGGGGGATATAATTGCTATTTCTTCAGGTGCTATATTCAGACTTAACAAGCGTTCTGCAATACCCTTAACCAATTTAGCTTCGCCTACGTTCTCTTTTGATGTCGAGCCTCTTCTTGCTCGTTCCTTGAACTCCACACTGCCACGTGTGTCAATAAACAGAAATGGTTTGACATCTTCATCTATTAATTTCGATTCTGGGAGTATATCCATAAGATTTTGCCTTTTTACCGATTCAGAAGCCTGCAATTTGCCGTCGTAAAACTCATTATTCGGGAATGCCACTATCTCTTCGTTCATTCTATACTGGACTTCAAGCATTACCCGTATCCGGTCACCATGCAACCGCAAAAGCCGCTCGAATAAGCTCCTGCTCAAGCTCCCGCGTGCTGCTTCCTCATTCAAAATTGTCGGTGGCAGTTGCTTGTGGTCTCCCGCCATGATAAACCGCTTCGCCTTGAGCACCGCAATCAAAGACGACGGCTCCGTGGACTGCGTTGCTTCATCAATAACCGTAAAATCGAACTTCGCACTTTTGAGTATCTCGGAACCCGCAGTGCTGTTCGTCGCACAAATTACTTCTGCATCCTTGATAATACTATTTATTGCGCTCTCTTCCAGTTCTCGTGCTGTGCCGAATAATTTATCTATCCGTTGCTTCAACGTGAGCCATTTCCGCATGCCTTTCAGTTTCTCCGCTGGTATTCCCCGTACCGTTCTTCCTTCTCGTGCAAGCTGCATTATCGCCTCGTCACTCAAACCCCTCCGCCATCGCATTTCTGGTACGATAAACTCTTTCATGCTCCCTTTCAGCTCGTACGCTTGCGCCCTGAGCTCCTGCGCCTTTATGTAATCCGGATCTTCCTGAACCAGATAATCCAGGCTTCTTCTCCGTAAAGACGGAATTACCCGTGCTGGGTGTCCTATTCGCACCACTTCTACACCGAGCTTATCCAGGCGCTCTACAAGGTTATCCACCGCCACATTGGAGTCCGCGGCAGCTAAAATCTTATAGCCACGCTTGACGAGTTGTATTATAATTTCTACGCAGGTTATCGTCTTCCCCGTACCCGGCGGACCGTGAATGAGGAAGAAATCCCGTGCCGCTAAACATCGCAAAACCGCTTCTTGCTGGCTTTCGTTCAAGTCCTTATTACAAAATTCTATCTCTTTTATCTTAGTGAATTCCGGCGGCGTATTACCCAGCAATTTATCTTTCCGCCACCGTGGCAGTCGTTTAAATTTCTTTAATGCTTCTATCATCCGCTGAAACGTGATGTCATTCACAAAAAGGTCAATTCTAAGGTCTTTACGGTAAACAAAGCCCGGTGGCGCATCGTCAAATGCAACCGTAATAGAATACGAGGTCTTCTCCGCAACCGTCCCTGTCGGGTTATCGTCATCCCACGGAGCTGTGCCTGCTTTACTCACCAAAACGAGGTCTCCAACTTCTATTTCGCTATCCGGCAAAGTCAAATCAGCGTTTTGTTTTCTAAATCGCACTAAGTGCTTTCCACCCAATCCCAAGTCCTGAGATTTGCCTCTCATCTTCAGGAAAGCTCTGCCTTTCTCCTCTCGCTCCCGACCGCTCAGTCGTCGCATCTCCTCTTCGTGCTGCCGCATCTGTTCCTCGCGTTCTAACTCCACGAGTTCAGTGAAATGCTGTATGTAATCGTTCTCGTTCATTTTTAAGGGATAGTGTGGTGTAGAGATGAAATTTAAAGTTGTTATCAGAGAAGATTTAGAAGATGGGGGTATAATGTGTGCGTTCTCAAATCCCCCCAAAATAGTCACGGAAGAAATAGCCGAGACCTTCGGAGAATTTTATTTCCTCGTTCCTAAAAACTCCGTAGCCTTTATCTGTTGATTCCGCTACGTGTTTGCCCAAGCTGCAGGACTTCAATTCGTTCTTTAGTAAGCTGACCACATCGGTATAGTTCCGCTCCACTTCTACCACGTACCTGCCGTTCTCGATAAACAGGGTTTTCTTTCCGAGTTTAGTCGTGATATATTTGCCTTTAAACTGCTCCGAATGATATTCCGACGTGACTGGAGGACCCACATGCTTCTTTATTCGCGGAAGCGACCAAACGAGCAACTCAAATAGCAAGAACGCTTTGTCTCCTTCTACACACACGTCGCTCCTGTACACCTCAAACCCATTTCGTTCTATCATATTTTTAACAGACGTTTCTGCTTTTCGTAATTGAGGGAATAGTACATCCTCTATCTCGTCCGGTGCCTCAAACACAACCATTACGAACTCCGTGCCCCGTTCCTTCACGAGGTTCATGAATTCCGCCTCGCTCATCGGTTCTTCCTTCCGCGGCAAAAAGAAGTTCATGCTGGGCTGCACTAAAAAATCCCGCGATGCGTCTATCAACCGACAAAAGGAATACTCGGATACCGCTGCCGCTACATTCCTGTTTGGGTCTACGGGGTCAATCACAATAAGTGGGTCTTTCCCCTCTCCTTTGTACGTGCCCTGACCTTCTAAATCTATTCGTTCACCGTATTGCCACCGAGATGCGTTCCTCAACAGCTCTGCGAACGAGGAATAATGCAGGATGAGCAATTCGCATAGATAACCGGCGAAGCCTTTCCGCCGTTGCTCCGAGCCGTAAATACCCAAGCACTTCATGAATTGCTTGAGCAGCAGAACCTCATCCTCAAATCCATATATCCTCTTCACCACATATTCATTATGAAACGGCGTCCTGTCTACCGCGGATTTTAACAACGATGCCTCCTTTACCGAAAAACAAGGCACTAAGTCCGCTTCGTACTCCGTTCTTCTTCCTCCTCTTTCAGCATCGTAAAAGTACGCGTGAATATACGGATGCGAGGCATAGCGTTCCACACATCTATCCGAAACGCTTTTTGCGAGCGCAAGTCCCTTCTCTTTTAAATCCACTTCCGATAGATCCGCGGGAAACATGATGAATATGTCTATGTCCGCCTCGCCACGAACCCACGTATTCCGCGCAGTTGACCCTACGGATATAGCATGGGCTTCTATACCCATCTCTAACGCCTTCTCGTTTATCTTGGCGATTATACTGTCTGTTACGGCTTTTACTCTCCTCCTATCTTCCTCATCGGGTCTTATTTGCTCTATGACCTCTTTACAGATCCGTTTTAGCTCTTCGTTCTCGTTCATCATTGTAAAAGAATATAGAAACCTTTTTTAGTTTAAAAAAGAGGAAGTAGTTTATTTAGTTTAGTAAAAAGGTGGAGGATAAAGAATGGGCGAAGAGGGTGTGATAGAAAAAATATCAGGTCCGTTGATTATTGCTGATAAGATGCGCGGATGCGAGATGTACGAAGTGATTAAAGTGGGCGAAGAGGGACTGCTGGGCGAAACGATCAGACTGGATGGCGCCCTTGCATATATTCAGGTATATGAAGATACAACGGGTTTGAAGCCCGGTGAGCCGGTGGTAAGAACAAAAGCACCCTTATCCGTTGAACTTGGCCCGGGGATTTTAAAGAATTTTTATGATGGTATACAGAGACCTTTGGAAGATATAAAGCATAAGGTAGGGGATTATATAACGCGAGGAGTCCTTGTGGATGCACTGGACCGAACGAAGAAATGGGAGTTCACACCCACTGTCGAGGAAGGCAAAGGGATAGTTGGAGGGGACATTTTAGGCGAGGTCCCGGAAACTAAGGTAATAAAGCATAAGATTCTTGTCCCGCCGGGGATAAGCGGTAAAATCGTAGAGTTAAAAGAGGGCGGATTCACCGTTGATGACTGCATAGCGAGGATACAAACCGATGGTGAAGACGTGGAATTGAAGATGATGCAGAACTGGCCGGTGCGAAAAGGAAGACCGTATAAGGATAAATTGGACCCTGAAGTGCCTTTATTGACCGGGCAGCGTATAAATGATACCTTCTTCCCAATAGCGAAAGGCGGCACGGGTGCTATTCCAGGTGGGTTCGGGACGGGGAAGACGGTAATGCAGCACCAATTAGCAAGATGGTCGGATGCACAAGTTATCGTGTATATAGGGTGTGGAGAGCGTGGGAACGAGATGACCGAGGTTCTGGAAGATTTCCCAAAACTGGTTGATCCATATAGCGGAGAGAAGTTGATGGAGCGGTCAACGCTCATTGCAAACACATCCAATATGCCTGTTGCGGCACGAGAAGCGTCTATTTATACCGGAATCACACTCGCGGAGTATTATCGTGATATGGGATACGATACGGCGATCCAGGCGGATTCGACATCTCGATGGGCAGAAGCACTGCGAGAAATATCCGGTAGATTAGAGGAGATGCCGGGTGAGGAGGGGTATCCTGCGTATTTAGCCACGAGATTGGCAGATTTCTATGAACGTGCAGGGAGGGTAAAAACGTTATGCTCGGATTCCGAGGATAGAATAGGCTCGGTTACCGTAGTGGGTGCGGTGTCGCCGCCCGGGGGTGATTTTTCGGAACCCGTAACGCAGAATACGTTGCGTGTGGTAGGCGTTTTCTGGG
>DAOUYX010000035.1 GCA_030665925.1 Methanosarcinales archaeon
ATAAAAAATTTGAGAACTCAGCACAAAGATTCAGAAAAAGTGTGAAAAGTCTTAAATAACAAAAACAAAAAGACCAATGATGCTGAAATGAAAGCGCCGGAAAGAATTACGATAGCTATGGATCAAGAAACCTTCGCGGTGTTCAAAAAGATGAAGGAGGATTTAGGGATATCGCAAAGTGAGCTAATGCGTGAAGCATTGAAATTTTACAGCAAGCATAAAACGCTATTTGAATTCATCGAAGATAAGAAGGTTTATACCCATGCTGAGATGCTTTCCGCCGGCGAGCACATCATTTTAGATATAGACCACTGGCTTTTATTCCTGAACTTCATCGAATCGCATCCGGACAAGGAGAAATTCTGGGAGTTGCATCGAGAAGTATGCCAGGCGCATGCAGAGCAGTTCAAGCACAAATTTTATCGTGTAGAATACATTCTTAAACGACTCGACGCGTGCAACTTATTTAAATTGACTAAAACGTCAAAAAGCGAGTTTACACTGGTCTTAGGCTCTGCGGTGCCCAAGAAATTCGTTAAAACGGAGCTTGAAGAGATATTCAAGGGGATGGGCTTCCAGGTAGAGATAAAAGAGGATTTTACAAAACTGAGATTGAAGGTTTTGCATGAGTGATAATGGGATTGTTGACAACGGATTACTGCGAAAAAGAAAAAATACAGCGTAGAAAATGTACGCAAAGCGAATAAATTCCCTGCCTCCGTATCTTTTCGCGGAGATAGATGAGAGGAAGCGGGAAGTAGAGAAAAAAGGTGTGGATATAATAGACTTAGGTATCGGTGATCCGGATTTGCCGACTCCGCCGCACATCGTAGAAGCAGCTTGCAACGCTGCAAAGGACCCCGCAAATCACCGGTACCCCTCTTACGAAGGACTGCTCTCGTTCCGCGAAGCGGTAGCGGCATGGTACAGGCAGACAAAGCATGTTACGGTAGACCCGGAGGACGAAGTTCTAACGTTGATCGGATCGAAAGAAGGGATAGCGCATTCGCCATTTGCATTTTTAGACCCCGGCGATCTTGCTCTCGTCCCGGATCCGGCATATCCTGTTTACAATAACGCGACGGTGCTGGCGGATGCGAAAACCTATCCTATCCCGTTAACGGAAGAGCACGAATTTAAACCTGACTTGGAGAGCATAGACGGCGAAATAGCGAGGAAAGCGAAGATCCTGTTCTTAAGTTATCCGAACAATCCCACTGCGGCGACCGTTGAGGAATCGTTCTTTAAAGAGGTGGTAGATTTTGCGCACGACCACGACATTATCATACTCCATGACAACCCTTACACCGAGTTGACGTTTGACGGCTATGAAGCGCCGAGTTTTATGGCGGTCGAGGGTGCGAAGGAAGTTGGCATCGAGTTTGGCTCGCTGTCCAAGACCTATAACATGACCGGCTGGCGGATAGGATTTGCCGTAGGAAATTCAGAGATATTAAACGGACTGAAGCTTGTGAAGACCAATATTGATTCCGGGGCATTCCAGACGGTTCAGATAGCCGGGATCGCGGCGTTAACGGGCTCTCAGGACTGTGTGAAGCGGAACGTGGCGATTTATCGAGAACGTAGGGATATTTTAGTTGACGGGTTGAGTTCCGCGGGTATGGAAGTGAAGAAGCCAAAAGCTACTTTCTATCTCTGGACAAGGGTTCCTTCAGGAATCTCGTCTATTCGGTTCTCCATGTCTCTGCTGGAACGTGCGGGAATAGTAATAACACCGGGGGTGGGCTTCGGCAAGTACGGCGAAGGGTTCGTTCGGTTTGCGCTCTGTGTGAGTGCAGAGAGAATAAAAGAGGCGTGTGAACGGATAAAAGGGCTGAATTTATAATACAAATACATAATTCATACATCTAAAATACACATTAGACATAAGAAGGACGTCCAGATGAACAGCATTTCAAATAACTGCGTGATAACCTGCGATGTAAAAGGCTCCAGAGCTTTTAGCGCTGCGGATTGGCGCGTAATTCAGAGTGAAATAAAAAAGGCGTTAGTGGATATTAACAAAAGCCATAGTTCAGCGATATTGAGTGGCTTTATTATAACACTGGACGATGAATTCCAGGGAGTTTTAAACACTCCAGAAGATAGTTACGACATTTTCGTCCATTTACGGAACATTATGCCGGTGGAATTCAGATGCGGAATTGGTATTGGAAAGATCGAAGTACTCTCATCCAAAATCACGGAGATGCGTGGGGAATCATTTTTTAGATCGCGAGAAGCACTTGAATTAGCGAAAAAATCCAAGTATCCCATTATCGTAAAATCATCAGATGCAGAGAATAATTTGATGGATGATACCATAAACACAATTTTAGGTCTTGTTAATACCATCCAGAGCACGTGGAGTAACAGACAAAGGGAAGTAGTAAAACTTTGTAGGTCTTATAAGGACCATACGTATAGTGATTTAGCGAGAGAATTAAATGTCAGTAAGCAGTCAATTTCCAAAGTATTGAATGCCGCACATTGGAAGGCTGTACAAAAAGGTGAGCAGTCAATAAAGCGGCTATTAAAGGAGCTAAGAACTACGAGTGGATGACAAGCACGATGGTAAAGTGGGAATGGTTGACAATGAGAAATAAACCAAAAATGGTTGACGGGAGTGGTTGATATATGGGAATCCCGTGGCATAGCATCAGTGTTGTTGCTGTCTATCTCTTTGCATATTTGCTTGCAATTATTGCAGGATATTATCTCGTACATAGCATTCTGAGTAAATTCCACATTGACGATGATGCAGGCCTTAAACACGCGGGTCTCGCCATTGGGGCACTCGAACGAATATTCACACTTACCCTGGTACTATTAGGACAGTTTACCGCTATCTCTTTAGTATTGGCCGCGAAATCGATAGCAAGATTTGAGGACCTTAAAAAGCGAGAATTCGCAGAGTATTATCTCATAGGAACATTTTCGAGCATGCTTTTTGCGCTTTTCGTGGGCTTGATGACGGTGTGGCTCTTAAAACAGATATAAATATTAAGAGGATATTTTGCTATAAGTGTAGCTTGATATTGTTAGATTAACCGCAGAGTTCAGGAGAATAGCGGTTTAGAGGGTTAGCGGTTTGGCGTTTTAGCTAACGAGCTGAACC
The DNA here is from genome assembly GCA_030665925.1 of Methanosarcinales archaeon. Classification (GTDB taxonomy): domain Archaea; phylum Halobacteriota; class Syntropharchaeia; order Alkanophagales; family Methanospirareceae; genus JACGMN01. The sequence continues at coordinate 3,119 of DAOUYX010000035.1, forward strand.
GCTAATAAACTAAACCGCCAATTCCGCGTTCTCTGCGGTAAATTTGATATGTGACAAAGTCAAGGTAGAAACATAGAACCATGGTGAAAGTAAGATTCACGAAGATGCAAGGCAGTGGCAACGATTTCATTCTGATAGACGACCGTGAGGAGGAAATCCCGGAGGAAAAGAAAGGGGAACTTGCCAGAGTTCTATGCCGGCGGAAGTTCTCGGTAGGTGCAGACGGCGTATTATTCATTTGCAAGCCTACTACGAGTTCGTACGATGTGCGAATGCGCGTTTTCAATGCCGACGGGTCTGAGGCGGAGATGTGCGGAAACGGAATACGATGCTTTGCCAAATATGTGTACGAAAAAGGTATCGTACGAAAGCAGAAACTAAACGTAGAGACGTTAGCGGGGTTGATCGTGCCGGAAGTAGAGGTGGATGAAAACGGCGTTGTTACTTCCACCAAGGTTTTTATGGGTGAGCCGGAGTTTGATAGAATAGACGAGTCGTTCTTTGTGAATGAGCAAATCGGCGAGATTAAATTGACTTCGTTGAGTCTTTGCAATCCTCACGCCGTTGTCGTTGTTGACTTCTTTGAGGAGTTGGATGTGGATACGGTGGGAAAAGGCATAGAGTCGCATAAGGCGTTTCCTAACAGGACGAACGTTGATTTCGTGATGCTCCACAGAGTGGAGCCTAAGAGGAGAAAAGAGATAAGCGTGCGGACGTACGAACGCGGAGTAGGGGAGACGTTATCCTGTGGAACAGGCTCAACAGCTTCTGTGCTTGCGTTGAATAAGCTCGGGTATGTTCCCAAAGGTGAACCGGTCACAGTGCATACCGCAGGTGGAGATTTAGTAGTAGAGCTAAAGGGGGAAGGTGCGTATCTTACAGGTCCTGCGGAAAAGGTGTGTGAGGGTGCGGTTGGGGTGGGGATCATTTTATCGCATCCACACCCGTGAACTTCCTACCGCCGTAGAAGGAGCTTTCAAACCAGCATTTACCCTCTTTTGTGTCTATTATCCCCCTACCCGTCTCTGTTGCCTTCTTCATTTCCTCTTCACTTCGCACATATCGCCGCTTCGCATCTATCGCGACGACGCAAGCCTGACTGCCAAACCGTCTCGCAAACTCGTTCACCAGTTCGGGATCCTTTTATGCCGCGGTGATTACCGAGACTTTGTCCGCACCCGCGTTGAATGCCCTTCTCGCATCCTCTAAGCTGCGAATCCCACCACCCACGGTAAGGGGCATGAACACGTTACTCGCCGTTTTCTCTATTACCTGCGCCATCGTCTCTCTTCGTTCGTGCGAGGCGGTAATGTCCAGGAAAATAAGTTCGTCCGCCCTTGCTCATCGTATTCCGCTGCAAGCTCCCAGGGAATACCCGCGGATCTTATCTGCTTAAATTCTATTCCTTTAACTACTCGCCCCTCAGGCACGCCGAAATCGCAGTCCAAACAGGGGATATATTTTATTCGCGAGGCGAACAACCCTCCATCATTACATTCCCTTCTTCATCAAACATCCTCATACATATGTTATCGCCTTCAGGATACGTTTCCATAGTTTTTACCCATGTGCCCCTCTCCTCAGTGTAACCGAACATCAGTCCATAATCATTGTCTTTACTATAGCAGGTTTTTATTTTCACTGTCCCCACTTCTTCATCGGAACTCTCTATTTCAGTACAACACAAATTTACGCTTTTTCCATTAATTGTATGTTTTTCAATCCCCGTTACTCTCATGGTACCTTCTGGTGTAGTAACATACGTTCCTACGGCACACCAGCCACTTGTTGATCCACCGCCACTGGCTCCCCCGCTAGATCCACCGCCACTGGCTCCCCCGCCGGGTGCACCACCGGGTCCTTCTCCGGGTCCACCAATACATCCGCATATCAGTGCAACTCCAACTACCAGCACCGCCAAGAGTGCCAGTGTTCCCCAATTTTTGTTCTTCATTTTCATAATATTTTGTACCTCCTTATTATAGTCTATGTTCGACCTTTAAATATTTTGCGCTTTTCAGGCAGGTTCAGAATTAATTCCATAATCTTTTTCTCTCTGGATCATTTCAGCGTTTTTTAAACATTGTAAATTCGGATTTGGCGCTTAGGATTTTTCACTCTTTATTGAGCATGTTATAACAAGTCAAGGAAATAATGATGAATTCTCCTATCTTCGGTGAGTTCGGGATGAAAAGAAAGCGATATTATATTCTTTTGCTTAGCGGCTACTACGTGCCCCTCTAAAGTTGCCAAAACGTCCACATTCTCCGCTGCTTGAGTTATAGCAGGCGCTCTAATGAATACTGCATGGAAAAGCTCATCAAAAACGCTCATCTTTAACGGCACCTCGAAGGATTCCTTTTGCCTGCCAAATGCGTTCCTCTTTACTTTTACATCCATCAAGCCGAGCAGTGGCTGCCCTGTCTTTGCAACTTCTTCATCTCCTTCCTTTGCAAGCAATACCATTCCTGCACAGGTGCCCAATATCGGCTTTCTTGCCTCTGCGGCTTCTTTTAGCTCAGGAAGGATGCCCTCACGCTCCATCAGCCTGCCTATTGTTGTGCTTTCTCCACCCGGTATGACAATGGCGTCGCATGAACCCACTATTCCCCAATGCTTTATCTTCACCACAGCTCCTTTTTCTTCTCTCTCCGCTAAAGTCTTTTCCAATGCGATGACGTGCTCCTCCACGTCTCCCTGTATCGCAATTACGCCTATCTTCATTGTCGTTTAAAAGTGTGTCAATTTCAACTGTCTCGCGATGCACACTTCACCGGGTATTTCAACCGGATACTTTTCGGTCAGACAGCCAAGGCAGAGGTTGTTCGCATCTATTCCCACGGAATCTATCAACCCTTCCAGACTGAGATACCCGATGGAGTCGGCGTGTAAAAACCTGCAAATCTCATCCATGGTCCTATTTGAAGCCAATAACTCATCCCTCGTTGGCGTATCAATGCCGAGGTAGCAAGGTGCTTTTATTGGTGGACTGCCTATTCGCAGATGCACCTCTTTCGCTCCTTTATTCTTCAAATGATCCACGATTCTCCTTGATGTAGTTCCTCTCACGATGCTATCATCCACCAGAACAACCCTTTTTCCCTCTACGTTAGCTTGCACAACGTTTAATTTCAGCCTCACCGCGGTATCTCTTGATGCTTTCTCAGGCATGATAAACGTCCTTCCCACGTATCGGTTCTTTATAAATCCCTCCATATAATCGAGTCCCGCTTGCTTCGCATAGCCGATTGCAAATGCGATGCCAGAATCAGGTACCGGTGAGACCATGTCCGCGTCCACGCCGTGCTCCTCTGCCAGGCGCTCTCCTATCTTCATCCTCACGTCGTACACCAACCTTCCATCCATCATCGAGTCAGGCCTCGCAAAATAGATGTATTCAAAAACGCAATGAGCGGTGTTTTTACCTCGATACAATTGATAACTTTCTAAATCCCCTGAGGGCGTAATCACCAACACCTCGCCGGGTCTTACGTCTCGTATTAAATTCCCACCTAACGTGTCTATCGCAGGACTTTCTGATGCTATTACGTAGCCTTCACCAATCCCTTCTTCGTCTCCGTCTATTATTTCACCGAGGCATAAGGGTTTAATGCCCAGAGGGTCTCTAACCGCTATTAAAGTCTTATCCACCAGGATAACCAACGAATAGGAGCCTACCACCCGCCTCATCAGTTCCTTGATCGCCTCTATCGGGTCATGTCGCACCAGCTCCTTCGCAAGTAACTGTGCTATCACCTCCGTATCAGTCTCGGAATGAAAAATCCCGCCTTCTCTTTCCAGCTCGCTCTTCAAGTCCACGGTGTTAACGAGATTGCCGTTATGTGCAATGGCGATTTTACCCTTCTTGTAATTCACAAGTAACGGCTCCGCGTTTTCTACCTTCGACGCTCCTGTCGTGGAATACCTGACATGACCTATGCCAATATTCCCCTTTAATGATTTTAATTTTTGATTGGTAAAAACGTCGTAAACAAACCCCATACCTCTTATCAGTCTTATATCCTTCTCCCTTCTACGTATCTCGTTTTCTTCACCTTCTTTCGCGCTACTACACACAGCCATACCCGCGGATTCCTGTCCCCGGTGTTGTAAAGCATAGAGTGCATAAAAGATGGGCAAGGCGGCATTCCCTTTGGTTAAAGCGATACCCGCTATTCCACATTCTTCCCTTCCTACCATCGGTTCCACAACTTCCTTAAATTAATTGTATCTATTCAGGTTCTTTAAGTTTATCTCTTTTGATAAAAAGCTGATTTTGAACAGCCCTGCTTCCTGATGAAGAAACACGGCGTTAGAAATCGTTCAAAACCGAAAATCATCATTAAAATGAGCACAAATTGAAAACACGAGATGAGCAAAGGGCATTCAGCGGCTATCGATGAACTGAGGAAAGAGAACGAAGAACTAAGAGAGGAAATTGCCCATTTACGAAAAGAACTTGAGAAGAAAGATTCGGCAATCAATGAGCAACAGGAAAAAATTGATGAGCTAAAAGAAGAAAATCAGGAATTGAGACAGGAAATTTACGGGCTTAAACGATCTAAAAGGAGTAAGAAGAGTTCAAAATCATCCGAATCAAGAAAGCCTGAGCCGAAGAAGCGTGGCTCTCCTTTTGGGCATATAAGGGGACTTCACGCAAAAAGTCTGACCGGGTGGATAAAACAGTCGTTCTCCGGGTTGATTCGTGCCCCTACTGTGGCGGTGCGCTAAAAGAATTGGAGGACGTGAGGGAGAGATATGAGGAAGAAATAGTTCCTATCCCGATCCTCGTTATCAGATATATCATTAAAGGAGGATACTGCAAGAACTGCGGTAAGGTCGCTAAATTTATCCTGAAGTGCCGGAGACCATCGGGAACCGTCATTTTGGCATCCATTTCCTACTTTACATCGCTTATCTGCGGTATGCCATGAACTTGCCCGAAAATAAGATTGCCACGCTTCTGAATGATACTTACGATGCGCACGTCTCGGTAGGCACGGTGGCGGGCTATCTCAAGAAGGCTGCTGAGCTGTTCGGCGATGAATACGAGCGAATAAAGAAAGACTTCTATCCCTCTTATGACGGTGCTCCGGGGCGTAAGCAGAAGTGCTGGTCGCATCTAATCGTGCCTGCACGAAAACTCGTGAAGAAGAAACAGCCACCGCCGGAATCGGTCGAATTCTACGAAGGACTATTGCAGATATTCAAAGATGCAAAGGCGGCAGTGCGGGGACTCGAAACGGAAGAAGAGAGAAGCAGAGTCTATGCCGACTTCGTTGAACGCCTGGAGCAGTTCGTAACGGAGGAAGGGAAATGGCAGCACCACAAAGTGAAAAGACTGGCGAAGCGCGCTTTTAAGTACCTGCAGGAACTCTTTACCTTCATACTCGTCCCCGGCGTGGAGCCTACGAATAACGTTTCTGAGCGAGCGCTTCGACCATGAACGAGAGAGGCAGAGGAAGATTTGGGGCTGCTTTAGAACCGAGGAAGGTGTCAAAAACGCTGATATTCTGATGAGCACGATGGAAACGATGAGAAAGCAGGGAAAAGGCTGGTTCATTCATGGAAAAGAATATGTCCTCCAGAAGCTCTCTCAAAAAGGTGAATAGATACAACTTTTTTAATGAGTGGGTGTTATAGTAAGACAGAGCAATGACAAGATTAATCATCCCGCATCCAGGGCATTTTGCCGCGTTGAAGGATATAATAGAGGTAAAAGAGGCGGAGGGCTTGGATGTAGTGGACGAGGTGTTTATGGGTGGCTCGCCAGACGTGATGGGTAGTGGACGAGGTGTGCTGCACGCGCCGCTGCTCGATGAGATTCGGGAACAAACCGAATATGCGCATCAGCACGGCATAAAGATAAACATCACGATGAATTCCACGTGTACTGGCGGGCATCATCTCACGTTCGAGGGTTATAAGATGTTCTCGTGGTACTTTGGTGAACTGAACAAGGCGGGTGTTGACGGCGTTACAGTGGCAGAGCCGTACCTCGTAGAACTCCTGCGTGACTACCCCATGCAGACCGTGGTGTCCTGTTTATCGTACGTGGAGTCTCCGCAGCGAGCAAAATTCTTCGACGAACTCGGTGCGGATATGATCACGGTGGACACGAACATCAATCGCCACTTCGATCTCTTAGAAGGGATAGTAAAAGCGGTAAACTGTGACGTGCGACTGATAGTGAACGAAGGGTGCATTTACCGCTGCCCGTTCAGGTATTCGCATTACAATCTCGCCTCGCATCTTAGCAGTTTGAACCAGCCACGCACGCCGCTATTTGCACCGGACTACTATTTCGATAAGTGCATTTCTCTTCGGCTGCGAGATCCTACGCAGATAATAAAGTCCGCATGGGTACGACCTGAGGATCTCAAAGCGTACGAGGATATAGGAATAACAGCTTTTAAACTCTCAGGGCGGACGAAGACGGTGAACTGGATAATAGATTGTATGCGGAGCTATGCGCATCGATCGTTCAAAGGAAACCTGCTGGATCTACTCGATTGCCCGCAGATGCTCAGGTACGTGTTTTACATAGACAATGATAAGCTTGAGGGCAGCATAGAGCAATGGAAGCATTGTAAGAAGGTCTGTAACGAATGTGGCTATTGTGATAGACTCACGAAGGAGGTATTAAAGGTCATTAAATGAGATTGCTGACAGATAGCTTACAACGTCTTCTCAAACACATTTTGGACGTTGGAGACACACAAACTGTTGACCCCCAAAAATAACGAAGCCAAAAACCGAAGCGAATATAAAAACGTTGTGTGAAGGGATTTGGGAGTAATACGTTAATGAGTATTTTGATTTAATTAGCTTTCCGCTCCATCCTCTATATACTTTGGGGCATCTTTCCGTGTTTTCGGTTTATTTTCTAAATTCTCTAATGATTATTATTCACAAGTCAACTTACTGCTTTTTGGTCATTATCACAAAAGCTTTGGGGATACCGATACCTTTATATACCTTCACTTTCTTTTGGAGAATATGCACAGTCCAGTAGAGATAAATCCCCAAGAGCTGGGCAGAGATCTTATAGAACTTTGCAAGACCCCAGGTCCAACTCAGGCGTGTGTAAAAGTTTCTGAGGACGATGTAAGAATAAATGGCGAATTCCCTATGGAAAGAGTAGTTAAGGATTTAGTTGGACGTATTAACGAAGATCTTAAAAAGGAAGGGAAAAAAGGTTTACTTATTATCCGGCATATGGGGAATCTGGTTATAGTTGGAGGATTAAACAGATCAAGCGACACTCAGGACAGAGAAGAAATAAGAATAATAGATGATGGGTCAAAACTACTAGAAGAAGTTAAAAAAATCCCAATTGTTTTTGGAGCACATCTGGATGAAATAACTTATATCGTAACAAATAAACGCTCTGATTTGTTAGATGGTAATGATGTGTATAAGATCATACCGATATGTAATCCACCAAAATTAACAAAATATGATATGCTAGGGGATAAAAAAGGGGAATATATGAAGGGAAAAATTAAAAAGGATGAAGAAAAATCATTATTCGTCGACGAACTACTAAACGAGGATTGTAAAATTTTAGGATTTAGGCGTGGAGAAGATGGAAAGATCGAGTTCAAAGAAAATATAGGAAGCGGGAAAATTTACAAAGTACAGAAAATTGTTTTATCTTTCAAACCCAAAATATCAGAAGAGATAGTACCTAAACTTGAGAAGAAGGACGAGAGCTATCTTCTTCTCAAAATAGAATCTAAAGAAATGGACATAAAGGGGGGTGACATTGTAATTCAAGATCATGGA
>DAOUYX010000023.1 GCA_030665925.1 Methanosarcinales archaeon
ATAATGCGCCATCTCATCCCGCAGATGCTGCCGGAATTGTAATCTACCGTGTGGAATTCCGATGCTCTCTAAGAACTCATCCACCCTCGCTATATGATAGCCCAGATACTCATTTGCAATTATCCCACGGCTAACTGCTTCTCCTACGCTCGTCTCCGTATCCACCTCGCCCACACGTGGCACGATCCGTGGCTTTCTATCCTTTACTTCCTCAAATCGCGGATGGTTGTTCTTCTCAGCAGGGTCTACAAAGACTTCCACTTCGGCTAACGTAAATTCCCGTAGTCGAATAAGGCTTTGCCTCGGCGAGATCTCGTTCCGGTACGCCTTCCCGATTTGTATTATACCAAACGGCAGTTTATCTCGGTTGAACTTCAGCAATCGTTGGAAATTGATGAAGATGCCCTGCGCCGTCTCAGGTCTCAGATAGCCTTCGCTTTTCTTTACCGCTTGTTCATCTCTTTCACTCTTAGACACCCCGATCCTCGTCTGAAACATCAGATTGAACTCGCCCGATGGTTCAAGCTCGCCACCGCATTCCGGGCATTTCACATCTACGTTCACGTTTTCATCCACACGAAAAACACTCTTGCAGCGTTTACACACCACTGTGGGGTCTGTAAAGCTTGTCAAGTGCCCAGACGATTCAAATATATCCCTCGGTGCAATGGTCGTTGTCTCTATCTCGTAAAAGCCCTCCCTCCGATAAAAATCTCGCCATTTATCCTCTATTCGCCTTTTTAACAACGCGCCTAACGGGCCGTAATCATAGAAACCCGCCGCGCCACCGTAGATCTCAAACGCCTGCCATATAAAGCCCCTTCTACGAGCGAGCTCCGCGGTTTCATCCTTCCTTCCTTCTTTATCTGTTCCCACCATATCCTATCGTCCCAATCGTTCACCTTATAAATTTAATTTGTTTGCACTTCTGATTGCGCTACTACCCACGCCTCGTATCTTCCTCTATCTTCTCCCACAACCTGTTCCCATCCCTGAGTTCCGCACTGCCTAACAGCGCTAATTCTATCGCTTTAGCTATGTGCTTTCTCTGGCGGTCTGTTAAATAAACTAAGGATTCCCCGTAAGAATCATTTAAATAACTAAGCCCCCTCGTAAGATGTTCATGCATCGCTTTAAAACGCTCTGGCGCTCTAATAATGCTCGCTTCACTAAGTGTGCTCTCCGCAGCATTCCCACACTTCTGCATCGCTTTTTCGTATTTACTTTCGGCAATCTTGTCCCAGAAGAAATTATGCATCGCAGCTACGCCTTCTAAAACAGACGGTATTTTGCCCAATAAGTCTGAACAGCTCATCAAATAGAATTTATCATCCTCACTCATCTCGTATCGTGTCCCGCTCCGCTTAAAAAGTCCGCCTACAATGCACATTTTCCTTTACTACCGTACTATAGTAAAACCCTCAAAAGATCTCTATCAATGAGCATCCCTATCAATTTCCCTCTCGCGGAAATAACCGGAAGCTGATCGAACCGACCTTCGCTCATCTTCTTTGCACATGCACTCACCCCAAAATTGCGGGTCGCTGTAACTACTTCCTTTACCATTATATCTTTTACAAGCTTATCTGGCAATCTTATCCTCGATACACTATAATACAGCTTCTTTGTATCTCTCATCCCATCCAATGACCATTCGTCTCCATCAGAGCCCGAAGATACGTCCGAACGTCCAATCCCTTCTTCTATTACCGCTGCATTTATCAAATCCTGATCGGACATTAATCCAACTATCTCGAACGCCGAATTGAGCACTGGAACCGCTTTTGCTCTCGCAAGTTCCATTAGTCGCCCGGCAACTGATAATGGCATCTCATCCCACAGTGCCACGGTCTTATTTCTTATATAATCACTTACGGGCGTCTTATCCTCCCACGTCGCTATTTCCCTGATGAAATCAGCAACTGTTACTATCCCTACGAGATTCTTGCCATCCACCACTGGTAGACGGCGTATTCCACGTGAACGGATAACCTTAGCCGCTTCTGCAATGGTCGCTTCTGGACTGATTACAAATGGATTCCGGGTCATGAGCAATGCTATTTGCTCCTCACCGGGCTTTCGTAATAGATCCTGTCTCGTAACGGCGCCCACTACTTTTCCGTCTTTAACAACCGGAACGCCGGAGATGTACTTCTCCTTGAAAATCTCCATTACCTCCTCTCTCTTCCCCGGCACTGTCACGTAAGCGACGTCTTCTACCATTATGTCCCTTACTGTTATCCCCTCGCGTTCTTTCTGCTCTTTCGTCATTCAGCTTCCGTTAGTTATTTTGTAAACACCATCATGCAGCCTTACCCGCTCTTTCACCTTCAATCCGATCGACTGTCCCGCAGTAGCAGTCTCCACCTTTTTGTTATCTATCTCCATCGAATCTATAACCTGCTCAAAAGAGGTTGTTGCCCCTTCCATTCTTATTTTGTCCCCCACCGCTATATCATCACTCAACTCGACCACTGCCACGCTTATCTTCGAGAAGTAATGCGTAATTCTTCCTATTAGCTTCTTCTCTGCCACTTCCTCCACCCTCTCTAATTTTATTTTATATCTATCTTGTATTTCCCTTCATAATGTAAAAACGATATCTCCTTGGCAGGCACAATCCGCGCTTTTAATTCTTCCGGTATTTTAAGTTCAATGGTTGAATAGTCTTCCAAGTCCATAATTTGCGCTGTATCTTCCAAAACCGAGAGCACCTGGCCACTCCTTCGCTCTATTATTGGCACATACATCTTCGCAGTAACTGGCTGAACTGCCGTTCTTTTTTGCGAATCAAATACTCCAATCCCTTCCATTCTCGCTTTCGCCGCTCCATGCTTCCCCGGCTTTGAAGTGGTTATGCTCATTATCGTGCACGGCGCATCGTCCATGACGACATATTTCCCCGCTTTTAACATCCTTACTTCTGTCAGTTCCTTCATATTTTACCTTACGCCTCCATCTATCCCTTCTCTTCTCTCCTTGCGTCCCTCTTCTTAGGCATGCCTGCGATAAATTTATAAGTACCTAAGACTTAAATATAATCGGAGGGAACAAAGAACACGGTGTCGTGGTTCATTGTAAAGATTATAGTTCTATTTGTATTATTACTACTGTCTGCCTTCTTCGCTGGCTCGGAAACCGCTCTGATCAGGATAGGCCGGGTAAAAGCCAGGTACTTGCTAAAAAGGGGTGTGAAAGGTGCTGATACCGTCCAGAAACTGGTGAATGAGCCTGACGCTTTGCTCACAACCGTGCTTATCGGGAACAATATAGTAAACATCGCAGCGTCTGCATTGGCTACCTCTATCGCCATAGAGTATTTCGGCGTTTGGGGCGTAGGCATCGCAATAGGCGTGATGACGTTTTTAATCCTCACCTTTGGCGAGATAATACCCAAGACATTTGCCGTGCACCACGCCGAGCGATTTTCTATCGTCGTTTCTAAGCCGTTGGGAATTTTGATTTTTGTATTGCGCCCTGTTACAAAAGTTGTTTCGGTTATGACAAACGCTTTTGGTAAGCTGTTAGGTTTGAAGATGCAACAGAAAAGATTGCTATCTGAGGATGAGGTGAAGACTTTTCTTGATATAGGAGAGGAGGACGGAGCGATAGAAGAGGATGAAAAAGAGATGATAAACGGCGTGCTCAAGCTTGATTATATCACGGTAAAGAACGTGATGACACCAAAGGAGGACATGGTTTGCCTCGAAGCGAATCAAAGTGTGGATTCCGCGGTGGAACTAATAAGAAGGTATGGATATTCAAGAATTCCGGTATTCGAGGGGACTGAGGACAATATCGTGGGGGTATTATATGCGAAGGATTTGCTGATAAACGCGAATGATAGCACTATTTCGCTAAAAAAGCTGATGAAGTCCGCTTATTTTGTGCCGGAGACAGCGCGGGTAGACGACCTTCTTAAGGAATTTCGAGAAGGTAAATTCCACATCGCAATTGTCACGGATGAGGAAGGAAGAACAAAGGGGTTGGTCAGCTTAGAGGATCTTTTAGAGGAGATAGTGGGAAGTATATATGATGAATACGACATGAGAAAAACAAAAAGCTAAAAAATTACAGAGAATAAGATAGAATCATGCATGCACGCAACAGCGGCGTACAGCCTTACTTCTTATATCTCATTTTCTTACGCCTCTTCTTCAACTTGTGCTTCCGCATCTTTGCCAGTTTCCGCTTCTTTCCGCAGGGAATTTGAAATCACCACCTTTCTTATCGTTGTTTTAAATACTCTCTTATAATTAATATATAAATATTTTATTAGTGTGAGAAAGACGTTGGGATGGAGATGAGATGGGGAGGATAGAGCGACCACCAGGTTGGATATTGAAATACAAAGAAAGGATAGAGCAAGGAACGATAACCGTAGAGGAAATCCTGGAAGAGGAGAGCAAGATACGAGATGTGCCAATAAAGATATCGTCGGTGACGAGAGCGATAAATGCCATGGGCCATCCCATTACTGGGATGCGAAGGGGGAAGTCGGCGGAAGTGAAAGAGAGAGGAGTGAAGGACCCCTTTGAAACCAGCGGGGAAACAGAAAAGATAGAAAGAGGTCCCAGGTGGCTTCAGAAATACAGTGATAGAATAAAAAAAGGAACGATAACCGTAGAGGAGATTTTGGAAGCGGAGAACAAGATACGAGATGTGCCAATAAAGATAACAACGGTTAAGAGAGCGGTGAATGCCATGGGTTATCCCATTTCAGAGATGCAAAGCGAAAGAAAGGGAGAAGCGAAGGAAACCCCGGAAACTGGTGGGGAGCCCCAAAAAGTAGAAAAAGGACCGGGGTGGCTTCAGAAATACAGTGACAGAATAAAAAAAGGGACGATAACCATAGGGGAGATTTTGGAAGCGGAGAACAAGATACGAGATGTGCCAATAAAGCGATCTTCAGTGACGAGAGCGGTAAATGCCATGGGTTATCCCATTTCAGAGATGAAAAGCGAAAGAAGGGAAGAAGTGAAAGGTGTGGAAAAAGCCAAAAAAGCAGGAGAGGCAGAAGTAGTTGCTTATTCTTCCAGCATTGGCAAAATATCGGCAGCGACGGCGAAAAGGTTTAATACGATGAAGAAGAGCTGGGAGGAAGACCTGGATAAATCCCTGCATAATGACTATTTCGTAAATATTCTCCTTGCGTTAGCAAAGCTCGCCGAACACGGGAAATCACTTGCGCCTGTGAAGCAATAAGATAAGAAGAAATAGAATGCGGATACTGGTAGCGGAGTATGCAGTGGGCGGGGGCGATGGTAAAAGCGTATCGCTATTAAGAGAAGGAAAAGCGATGCTTTCAACGCTAAAAAGTGGATTTGAGCGGATGGGTCATGAGGTTATCTATCCCGAGGCGGAAACCGATTTTGAAGCGGCAGTAGATAAGCTATCAAAGGAAAGCGATGCGGGCATTATTATCGCTCCTGATGATGAGTTATGCACGCTTACAGAGCTTTTAGAGTCGAATACTGTTAATTTGGGCTGCCCTTCGAGTTCCGTAAAAATATGCACCGATAAGATGCTGACATCAAAGATTTTAAGCGAAGAAGGAATACTCGTGCCGAGAATCGTATCAGTGGAAGAAGTAGAGAGAAATGAAGAGCAGAGGTACGTGAGTAAGCCGAGGTACGGGTGTGCATCGGAAAACGTTTTTATACTAAACGGGAAGAAACCTCGTGAGGCTCTATCTTTTTACGATAACGATAGCCTCGATTATAACATTATCACGGAATTCATAACCGGAGATGACATAAGCAGCAGTATCATTGTGGGAAATTCCTCCGTATTGCCATTAACAATAAACAAGCAATTTATAAGGACGGAGGGAGAACGCCTGCGATATGCGGGTGGATTCGTGCCTTATTTTATAGGGCGTGAAGCTGAAAGCGAGATAACGCGCATAAGCAGGAAGGTGGTAACCATGCTTCATTGCAGAGGCTACGTAGGGATAGATTTCGTATTGGGTGAAGACGGAACGGCATACGTTGTGGACGTGAATCCACGACCTACAACATCAATCGTAGGAATAGCAAAGGTGTTAAATTACGAGGTGACTGATTTGATATTACGAGCAAAATTTGGAACGTTGCCCATAGCGGAGGACGTAAAAACCGAAGGGCGTTTTGTTTTTGATCTTTCTTAAAAAAGATGCGCAAAGTCAAAAAAATTGATGGAATAGCAAAGGATACCCTGGATTTCATTCTGGAAGTGTGCAAATCTAATCATCCACGTGAATTCATCGGGATGCTGTGCGCTGATGGAGAGATCATCACCGACGTTTTTTTTCTTCCGGGCACGATTTCATCCGACGAAAATGCAATTATACGGATGGACATGATGCCCATGGGTCTTGGCTATGTTGGGTCTGTTCATAGCCACCCCCATCCCGCAGCTACGAGACCTTCGAAACAAGATTTGCTTATGTTTTCCAAAACAGGGAATTGTCATATCATCGCATGTTACCCTTACGCAACGCGCGACTGGCAATGTTATAATTCTAAAGGAGAAGAGAAGGAGTTGGAAATAGTGGAGAGAAATTTAGAGATGTTGAAAGTAGGAGAAGAGCAGTTATGGTAAGGGTTTTGGCAACGGGAACATTTGAAATACTTCATCCAGGGCATCTGCTTTACTTAGAAGAAGCGAAAAAACTGGGTGACGAGCTTTTCGTTATTATTGGACGGGACGTAACCGTGAGGAAGCGAAAAAGAACGCCGATTATACCTGAGGAGCAGAGGTTGCAGATGGTCTCAGCTTTGAAAATGGTGGACAAAGCGATGTTGGGCAGCGAGGAAGATATGTATGAACCTTTATATAGTATAAAACCGGATGTAGTAGCATTAGGTTATGATCAGGCTTTCGATGAAGAGAAGCTGGAGTGGGAGCTTAGAGAAAGAGGATTTCATTCAAAGGTTATCCGTATAAAGAAGCACAATTCAAATGCCTTTTGTAAGGCTGAGGAGATTATAAAAGGAATATTGAAGTCCGTGGAGGGATGAAAATGGAAGAAGAGCGTGGATTAACTCGAATCGGGGTGTCTCTACCCTCGAATCTGTTGAACAAGTTTGACACGATAATACGAGGGCGGGGGTATTCGTCGCGATCGGAAGGGATACGAGATGCGATCAGAGCATATATCGTAGAGTATGAATGGATGGAACGAGAATCAGGTGAGGAGATCGGAACCATAACCTATCTTTACGACCACGAGCAAAGGGGACTGGGCGATGAGCTAACCGAAGTGCAACATCATTACTTGGGCATGATAAAATCGTCAACACACATTCATTTAGACAAAGAGAATTGCTTTGAGATCGTGGTGATACAGGGCGATGCGAAGAAGATAAAGGAGTTGGCGGAGAATATAATGAGTTTGAAAGGGGTTAAACATGTGAAGTTGACGACAACTCATGGAGGGATATAAAATGGAACTAATGGATCAAGTAAAGAAGGGAACGACTACAGTTGGTTTAATCTGTGATGGCGGTGTAGTGCTGGCAAGCGAGAAAAGAGCGACAATGGGCTCTTTTATCGCTTCTAAAGCGGCGAAGAAGATCTATCAGGTGGACGACTACCTGGGCGTAACAACGGCGGGAATAGTAGGAGATGCGCAGACACTGATTAGAATGACGTCGGTGGAAATGAAACTCTACAAGATACGAAGAGGAGAGCCGATGACGGTAAAAGGAATGGCAACGCTGTTGTCCAATGTGCTGAACGGTCAGCGGTTCTACCCGTATATTGTGCAACTCCTGCTCGGTGGCATGGACAGAAATGGAGCACATATATTCTCGATAGACCCCTTTGGCGGGAACACCGAGGAGAAGGAAGTAGCATCCACCGGTTCGGGTTCTCCCATTGCCTACGGCGTGCTGGAGGATAGATACACAAAAGACATATCGCTGGAAGACGGGACAGAACTCGCGATAAAGGCATTGTATTCCGCAATAAGGAGGGACAGTGCCTCTGGTGGTGAGATGGAAGTGGTTGTGATAACGAAGGATAAGTATGAGACGTTAAGCGAAGAGAGGATAAAAGAGATAATGAATTCACTTAACTGATTATCCATTTGGATATTTGTTAGGGACAGGAGCAGAAAATAGAATAGAGTACTCGCACAGTTAGTTAGCAAGCAGGTCAAAGTAAGGATTGCAATATATGGCAGAATAAAGTAAATTTATGGGATGCGGCAGGGTAGTAAACAAAAAACGATTGAGGAGATGATTGATGGACAATGCCAGCAGAAGAAACGCTTTTAGAATTAAAGAGGCGAATAGTAGAGTTATTACCGGCTAATGTGAGCATTACCGGCGTGGAATTTGAAGGACCGGAACTCGTTATATACACGGAAGATACGCAGACCTTCGTAGACGACGGCGCGATAGTGCGAACATTAGCGAAGGAATTGAAGAAGCGGATTTCGGTTAGACCGAGTAGCGACATACTGATGGAGCCGGAAAAGGCGTCGAAGGTTATTTATGAAATTATACCGGATGAAGGCGGCATAAAGGATATTTATTTCGATATGGACAAGGCCGAGGTGATAATAGAAGCGGAAAAGCCCGGATTGGTGATAGGCACGCATGGGGCAACACTGAGAGAAGTCGCAAAGGTGATAGGGTGGCGACCCACCGTCATCCGAGCACCGCCAATACAATCCTCAATAATAAAGAGCATACGGCGATATCTGCGAGAGGAGAGCGAATTCCGGAAGGACTTTCTGAAGAAAGTCGGACGGCGGATCTACAGAGACAAGACAAAAGAAGATGAATGGCTGCGTATAACAATGTTGGGGGGATGCCGAGAGGTAGGGAGAAATTCATTCATGCTCTCTACGCCGGAGACGCGGATTTTAATAGATTGCGGTGTGAGTGTGGGCTCAGAAGGAACACCATATCTGTACGTTCCTGAAGTATCACCGATAAGTGATATAGATGCAGTAGTAATAACTCATGCACATCTTGACCACTCGGGCTTAGTGCCTTTTTTGTTCAAATATGGGCGGTATGACGGCCCGGTTTACACGACACAACCGACGAGAGACCTTATGTCCCTCCTGCTGCTTGACTATATCGAGGTATCAGCACGGGAGGGAAAGAAGATACCGTATGAGTCATCCTTTATACGAGATACGATAAGACATACGATCCCGTTGAAATATGGGGACGTGACGGATATAGCTCCCGATGTGAAACTCACCTTTTACAATGCGGGGCACATACTGGGTTCTGCGGTCGCGTATTTCCATGCGGGAAAGGGGCTTTATAATATTGCATTTACGGGCGACATCAAGTATGAGCGCACGTTTCTTTTCGACCCTGCATTTAATGACTTTTCAAGGCTCGAAGCATTGGTTATGGAATCTACGTACGGCGGTATGAACGACTTACAGCCGTCGAGACGAGAAGCGGAGCAGAATTTAAAAGAAGAGATAGAGCGGACGATAAAGAAGGGTGGTAAAGTTATAATACCTGCTTTCGCGGTTGGTCGTTCGCAGGAGGTAATGATAGCACTGGAGGGGATGCAATTGGAGGTGCCGGTGTATTTAGACGGTATGATCTGGGAGGCGACGGCAATCCATACTGCATATCCTGAGTATCTCAACAGGAATCTCAAGAATTCTATATTTCAGGGAAAGAACCCATTCCTATCTGATATTTTTGTTCAAGTGGACGACGCAGAAAAGAGGAAGGAGGTGATAGAGGAGAAGGAATCATCCATCATACTTTCCACCTCGGGCATGCTAAACGGCGGTCCTGTGCTTGAATATCTGAAAGGACTCGCTGGCGATGAGAAAAATACCCTTGTCTTCGTGGGTTACCAGGCGGAAGGTACGCTCGGCAGGAGGATACAGAAGGGGTGGAATGAGATGCAGTTTTCAGATGATGGCAAGATGAAGAACATAAAAGTGGAGATGGATATAAGCACAATAGATGGTTTTTCTGGGCATTCAGACCGTAATCAATTGGTAGAATACGTGAGGCGGATGCGACCACTGCCGTCTAAGGTGATGTGCATACATGGAGAGAACAGCAAATGCATGGCGTTAGCGAGTGGAATACATAAGAAGCTCAATATAGAGACGGTCGCACCCATGAATTTGGAAACGATAAGGTTAGTATGATGAGAAACGTGAAAGTAGCCTTTTAAGGTTGGCGGTCAATTTAGTTGGCATATTCTGATTTTTGATTGTGCGACCGTGTGAAGCAACCATGATGAGTTTGTAACACTGCGGTTTTATGTATGTATACACTTATACTTCTAAGTGCATAAATGCACATTGAGGTGAAAAGATGAACACGAAAGAGAAGATATTTCTCGACGAAGAAGAAATCCCGAAGGAGTGGTACAACGTACATAGAGACGGCAGTGCCTGTGAATTTGGAGGGTATGCATTAATAGTATAAGAATAAATGCAAATTGAAGATAAATGGAGGTATTAAAGGAGGGATAAGAGGATAGGAAAGAGGTAGAGAGGGGAAAATGACAAGTATAAGAGAGAGAATGGAGGGGATGGGCATAGGGAAGAGTATACGGATGGAAAGGATCGTAGACCGGAAGAGCGGGCGAAGTGTTGTTGTTCCAATGGACCATGGGGTAACATCAGGTCCAATATATGGATTGACGGACATGAGGAGCGCGGTGAATGCAGTAGCAGAAGGCGGAGCAAATGCGGTTCTCTTGCATAAGGGCATTGTAATCGCGGGCCATCGGAGATATGGGAAGGACATAGGGCTCATCATTCACCTCTCTGCGAGCACCTCGCTGGGACCGGACCCGCTGAACAAAGTTCTGGTCACTACGGTAGAAGAAGCGATACGATTGGGTGCGGATGCGGTCTCAATGCACGTGAATGTGGGCGCGGATACCGAGCCGAAGATGCTTAAGAATCTTGGAGTGGTGGCAATGGTGTGTGAAGAGTGGAGCATGCCGCTTCTGGCGATGGTGTATCCGCGAGGTAAAAAGGTAAAAAACGAGCACGAACCGGAGTTGGTGATGCATGCGGCTCGCGTAGGCGCAGAACTTGGCGCGGACATTATCAAAACGAATTATACCGGCGATCCCGATTCATTCAAGGAGGTAATACGCAGTTGTCCGGTGCCAGTGATCATAGCGGGGGGGCCCAAGGCGAATACGGATGCGGAAGTGATGAAGATGGTAGAAGATGCCATTTCCGCGGGTGCCTCTGGTGTGTCAATCGGGCGAAATGTGTTCCAGCATAAGAATCCTGTGGAGATGACGAGAGCGATTAGTAAGGTCGTACACGAGGGCATGTCCGCGGAAGAGGCGATGGAAATGCTAAAGTGAGCGGATATGGGCAATAGTCAATAATGGGCTGAAATCAAAAATAAATCCGATGAAGAATATATTCATTTGAAAGTGGAATAAAAAGGTGCGGAAATGGAAGGGGATAAGAAGGAGATCTGGATAAAGGCTGATGCTGACGCGGGCACATGGGATGAGCGGAAGGCGCGGATTACCGCGGGTTTGGAATCCGGCGTTGACGGTGTGCTTGTAGAAGCAGAAGACGTGGCAAAGGTCCGGGAGTTGGGTCGGATCACCATAGCTGCGGTTGCAACGGAATCGGAGTTGGAAGAAGGAGAAGGAGAGGCAGAAGAAGCGGACGTTCTTGTTTACGGAAAAAGAAGCGAAGGTGACGGCGCACTGCCGATTCCCTCTGAGATAACAGACTCGCGTGTTTTGGGTGCGTTGAAACGTACTTTTGGTAGTACGCCTAATGCAGGCTATGTGGAGCTACGCGGCAAGGATTACGAGCGCTTTGCCGTGAATATTGCGGATTACAGTAATTATGTGATTGTGATAGGAAAGGATTGGAAGATCATACCGCTGGAGAATATCATTGCGGAACTGCAGCATAAGACCACGAAGGTGATTGCGGGTGTGCAGAGCGCCGAAGAGGCGAGGACGGCACTGGAGACGCTGGAATACGGTGCGGACGGCGTTCTCATTGATACGGATGATATATCAGAGATAAAGAAAGCGGTAGAGATCAGGGATGCGAGCGTAATAGGCACTATTCCGTTAGCTACCGCGCGGATAACCAAGGTTGAGGAACTGGAAATGGGCGACCGTGTATGCGTGGATACCTGCTCGTTGATGGTACGTGGCGAAGGAATGCTTGTGGGTTCGCAGTCGTTTGCGTTGTTTTTGGTGCATTCGGAATCAGAAGAGAGCCCGTATGTCGCGGCGAGACCGTTTAGAGTGAATGCCGGTGCGGTGTATGCGTACGTGCTGGTGGGTGAGAAGACGAAGTATTTGTCGGAGTTGAAGTCTGGAAATGAAGTGCTAATTGTGAATGCAGAAGGAAGTGCACGAAAAGCAGTGATTGGTAGAGTAAAAATCGAGAAGCGACCGCTTATGCTCGTGGAAGCCGAGGTTGAAGTCGGTGGCGGTATGAAGCGAGGCTGTAGTATAATTCTTCAGAATGCGGAGACGATAAAGTTGATGGGTAAGGACAAGCCGATCTCCGTGGTCGATTTAAAGGAAGGCGATGAAGTGCTCGTGCACGTGACGGAAACGGCGCGGCATTTCGGCATGGCAGTGGAGGAAATGGTGATCGAACGGTAGCCAAACCCTTTTTCACATTACATCACTTTGGAATTTTTCCATTCCTGTGTATGTTGTTGTAGGAGCAGAAGGGCACGATTCTGCCATCCGGCAAGCCGTAGTGAATCGCGCATTTCCGTACACGAGCGCAATCGAAATTGTAAGGGTCCATGAAATGCATAGAGCCGATAAAGAGTAGATTGAAATGGAGGTCGCTCAAATCCCAATAATCGTGACTTTTTATAAACTGGATAAAGAGCTCTTTTAGGAAACTCGGATGGATACTTCGTAATGCGGTGAAAAGGGGTATCTTTCTATTTCTTTGGTATGCGGCTGCCAATCTTTCGACATCCACGTACTTCGTTATCGGCTCTACTTTACCGTCTTTTCCGATTACAAGGTAAGAGAAAGCGCCACAGGAGAAATGACAGCCTACTTCAGATTTACCCAGTGCCGCAAGCATCATGCTTATCAGCGAAGGCGGGAAGAACTCATCCTTATGCAGGAAACCTGTTTGTTCTTCTATTTTACTGATGACGTCAGAAACCGTTATCCGTTCATTCTCGTTATATGCCGTCCGTCCGCAGAATGAAACCGGCTGGAAATTTACGCCTCTTATAATATCGCTGTTCTCAATCGCGAATTTTATAATAGCACCGA